>JBKJQC010000960.1:0-8762 GCA_046593995.1 Polyangiales bacterium | reverse complement strand
AGGGAAGGCGGCTCGAGTGCCGGGGGACGTGGAAAAACGCGGGTCTGTGAGGCTCGCGCTGCGGACGTACTGCTCGAAGGCACGCCGGCATAGGGTGATGCGACCCCGGGGGTCAATCGCGTACCTGCAACTTGTGACTGCGCCGTGCACGAAAGGAGCCCTTCACGCCGCGCACCCCACAGCGTGTGGCGACTCCGCTCCATGTGTGCCTCCTCCGCGGCGGGCGGATGCTCCCCCTTTTCAGCGGTGAGCGCACGACCGCGTACATGGACGGGCGAACATGATCTCCGTCAGAATGCAGACGTCGTTCGCGCGTCGAATGGGGGACGTGCCGCCCTCGTGGGGCGCGGGGACGACGCTCGGGTTTGGAGTTCCATCCGCATCGCGGATCGAGAGGGTGATGAGCCGTCGACTGACCAGCGCCTTTGCAGTGATCGCGCTCGTCCTCTCGACGGTCACGCAGGCGTCGCGCGTCGATGGAGCCTCGATCGACGTAGCAGCGCAGGAGAAGATCCTCAAGACGGCGGACGACTTCCGCTTCCGCGTCGACGCGTGCCTGAAGCTCGGTTCCAGTGGTGATTTCAAGGCTCGGAAGCCGCTCGAGCTCGCGCTCGAGGACCCGCACCCGACGGTGCGTCAGGCTGCTGCGGGCGCTCTCGCAAAGCTCGGTGACGTGCTCGCAGTCGCCGCCCTCGAGTCTCGCCTCGCGCACGAGAAGAACGCGCCGACCAAGAGCGCGATCCAGAGCGCCATCACGTCGCTCAAGGCCTCCGGCGGCGGGGCCTCGTCGTCTTCGTTTTCTTCGGCTTCGGGCGCCGCGGCGCCGGACTGGAGCAAGACGAAGTACCTCATCAAGCTGCAGCGCATCGCGAACGCCACGACCATCCGCGGCGAAGCGCTCGCCGCCGTTCTCGAGGCGTCGATTCGCGCGAAGCTCTCCTCGATCCCGGGCGTGTTCGTGCTCCCTTCCTCGGACGCGACGGCGACGCCGTTCATGTCGCAGGCGACGTCGAAGGGGATCCCGATTCTCGGCATCGACGCGAAGGTGGTGCTCCTCGATCAGGCGATGTTCGCGGGCGATCTCAAGGTCCAGGCGAAGGTCAGCTTCGCGATCAGCAAGACGCAGGTCATCAAGTCGTCGATCGAGGGGAACGCCTCGTCGATCGGCGCAGCGAGCGCGTCGAAGAACCCGAACTCGCTCGCGAAGCTGCAGGACATGGCCGTCGACGGTGCGGTCGCGAGCGCGATGGGCAAGGCGCCGACGGCGTTCGCCGCGGCCGTCCAGAAGTAGTAGAGCCCACGCTCGATGCGTGTGCTGATCCTCGCGACGCCGTTCGACGAGCGCGCTCGGCTCGACGGCAGCCGTCGCGCGATCGCGGATCTGGTGCCCGCGCTCGCGGCGCGCGGTGTCCTGCCCACGGTCCTCGTCGCGAGCGGCGCTCCACCGACGGGGGCCCGCGCTCTGACGGTCTCGGGGGGGCGCAACACGCGTGCGCTCGAGGTCGCGATGACCGCAGCGATCACGGACGTCGATCTCGTGCACGCGTGGTTCACGCCGCGCTTCTCCACCGGCGCGTTCCTCCGCGCGTTGCGCGCGCCCGTGCTGCAGACGGTCGCCTCGGTGCCCGCTTCCTACGTCGGAGCGTCGCTGGCGATCGGCGGCGACTTCGTCGTGACCACCTCGGACGCGACCGCCGTGGCCGTGGCGATGGCCGGGATCGACGCGTCGAAGATGGCGCGCGTCCCGTCCCCCTTCGCACAGGAGCCCTTCACGCGGGAGAGTGTCGCGCGCGCCGAGCGTGCGCCCCGCGATCTCTTGCTCTACGTCGGTGACTACGAGGCTGATGACGGGATCGACCGGACGCTGAGCGCGTTCGCGAAGTTGGCGCCGCCGCGGTCGGTCATTCCTCATCTTGCGATCGCGGCGCGCACGAAGAGCGACAAGTCCCGCGAGGTCGAGGCGAAGCTGCGGAAGCGCATCGCGGAGACGACCGCGCTCCGTGGCCGCGTGACCATCCTCGGCGAGCTCCCCTCGCTCTTGCCCTGGATCGCTGCGGCCCGCGGCGTGCTCCTCCCCGCGAGCACGACGTACGCGAAGCTCGATCATCCGCGCGCGCTGCTCGAGGCGATCGCCCTCGGCGTGCGGATCGTGGTCGGGACGGCGCCCTCTCTCTCGGAGCTGGTAGACGATCCACGCGTCGGCGAGATCGCGCGCGACACCTCCGAGCTGCGCGAGGCGATGGAGCGCTGCTTCGAGCTCCCGCCGGCGCCGACCAGCTCGATCCTGCGGCTCCTGCAGCCGCGTCGCCCCGAGATCATCGGAGCGCGCTACGTGGAGCTCTACGAGCGGCTCCTCGCCGCACGGGGCGGGACTAGAACCCGGCCGCGGTGAGCAGCGACCACGCGCTGTTCACGCGGTCGCCGTCGAGCTCGTGGTGCACGTGCACCACGTCGCCCTCGGCGGTCACGGTGTACCCCTCGACATAGCCGCGCGCGATCGAGCCGACGATGCCCTTCGGGATGTACCCCTCGATGAGCTTCTTGATCTTCACGGCGTCTTCCTTCGCCGTCTCGGCATCCTTCGCCTTGGCGTCGAGCTCGAGGATGCCGCCGCCGTCCTTGCGGAGGCGGAGGTTGACGTGCACGTCGTGGAGATCTTCCGGGATCGCCGTGAGCACGTTGGAGGGCTTCGCGAGGTAGCTCGAGACGATCAGATCCGCGTTTCCCTTCGGGAGCGTGTCCTGCACGCGCCTCTTCTTCTTCACGAGCTGACGCGCGAGGTCCATCGACTGCTTCTCGCCGTCGGGTGGCGTGATGATCAGTCCCCCAGGGAGCTGCACCACCACGCGATCTGCATGATCGATCTTCGCGCGGAATGCGGAGACCTCGTCGTCGCCGATCCAGACGCTGCCGGGGAAGCGCTTGGCCACGCCGTGCAGGATCAACGTCATGCTCTCGTCGGTCTTGTTGTGCGCGATGATGGCGGAGACGCGCGACGTCTCGTAGAAGCGGGGGCCGAACGCATAGAGGACGTCGAAGTCGCGCACCGGGTCGAGGCCGGTCCCCTCGAAGAACGGCTTCCACTGCTCGATGCGTGTCAGGCGCGTGCCGAGCTGCGCGCCGATCGGGTGCGTGCGGAGGTGGTCCATGCGCACGAGCACGGAGACGTGAACCTCTTTGTTCGGCGGCTTGAGCGAGTTGAGGCCACCCGCGAGCGCGTTCGGGTCCTTCACGCGCGGCGGTCCGCCGGCGTCGCCGCTGTCGGACGGACCGGCATCGGGCTTCGGCTTCGGCGCATCCGGTGCCGTGTCTTCCGAGCCGGCCTCGGGCGTGTCGGGCACGCCGGCATCGGTGCCCGAAGGTCCGGGACCCGGCCCCGTCCCGCCGGTGCTCGCCGGGGGGGGCGGCTCTCCTACCGTCACCCCCTCGTCGATCTCGTCGATCATGATCGGGATGACGGTCGGGGCGTCGACCTCCTTCCAGTGCACCGGGCCGGTCTGCAGCCCGAGCGCATGGAAGAGCGCCGCGAGCAGCCGTCCCCACGGCAGCGCCCACATCAAGTGCATCCCGATCGACGCCGGGACGAACCACGGCAGTAGATCGCGCTGCAGTCTGTGCGGGAGGAGCGACGCAGCCATGAACGAGGTCGAGGGTGCCGTGATGGGACGTCCCGCCGATGGATTCCATTCCATCACCATCGGTCGGAAGGGGAGGCCGCGTCGCGACCGGTCAGAACGACATTCCGTCGGAAACTCGGGCGCGTCCAACCAGAAACCAAGCCCGACCCGGCGCCGCGCCTCAGAGACTCTGCGCGACGTTCGGTCTCGCGTGCCCGGCTCACGCAGGCGACACGCGACCGATGCGCGACTAAGGATATCCTCATGCGCATGCCCTCCCGACCTTCCCTTCGCACGGCCCGTCTCTCGGTGTGGTGCGCCCTCGTCGCGACCGTCGCAGCGCCCACCATCGCGCTCGCGCAGGGGAAGGACACGGGCAGCAAGGTGCCCGGCACCACCACGACGAAGACGACCACTGCGCCCGCACCCGAGAAGGTGCAGAAGGCGAAGGAGTTCTCGGATGCGATCACCGCCGTCGCCGAGAAGGTGTCGCCATCGGTCGTGCAGATCGACGTCGCCGTGCGCGACGAGGAGTCGGCGTCGTCATGGTGGATGAAGAAGAAGGGCGACTCGCCGGTCGTCCACGGCAACGGCTCCGGCGTGATCATCTCGTCGGACGGCTACGTCCTGACGAACAACCACGTCGTCGAGGACGCCGTGTGGATCACCGTCCGCACGAAGGACGGCAAGGTGCTCACCGCCAAGATCAAGGGGCGCGATCCGTCGACCGATCTCGCCGTGCTGAAGATCGAGGCCACCGGGCTCGTCGCGTCGAAGCTCGGTGACTCCGACGCGGCGAAGGTCGGCGAGTGGGTCGTCGCCGTGGGCTCGCCGTTCGGCTTCAGCTTCAGCGTGACGAGCGGCGTGCTCTCCGCGAAGGGCCGCGGCGGCCTCGGGATGAACCTGATCGAGGACTATCTGCAGACCGACGCGAGCATCAACCCCGGTAACTCGGGCGGCCCGCTGGTGAACCTGAACGCGGAGGTCATCGGCATCAACACGATGATCCTCGGCAAGTACGGCTCCGTCGGCCTCGGCTTCGCCGTACCTTCGAACATGGCGAAGCGCGTCGCCGAGCAGCTCATCAAAACCGGCAAGGTCTCGCGCGCGTGGCTCGGCATCAACATGCAGGAGCTCACGCCGGACCTCGCGAAGGCGTTCAAGGTCGAGCCGCACGCGGGCGTGCTGGTCACCAACGTCGACGCCGAGGCCCCCGCGGGCAAGGCGAAGATCGTCCACGGGGACGTCATCGCGAAGATCGCGGGAAAGCCCGTGCGGGATCCGCAGGAGCTCACGCGCGAGGTCATCAGCCACGACGTCGGCGCGACCATCTCGGTCGAGGTGATCCGCCAGGGGAAGATCTACGAGACGAAGGCGGTGCTCACCGCCCGTCCCGAGCCGCCGATCAAGCCGAGCCCGCTCGAGGAGGCGAAGCCGAGCGCCTCGTCCGGCTTCGGGATCACCATGAAGCCGATCCCCGCCGAGGCGGGCTCGCTGCTCGCGAAGTACGGCTACCCGCAGGCGAAGGTGTACGTCTCGTTCGTCGAGCCGAACTCGCCTGCAGACATCTCCGGTCTCCACGACGGCGACGTCGTCCTCGAGGTGAACGGTACGCCGTTCCCGACCGTCGAGCAGATCAAGGTCGCGGGCGCGAAGGGCTCGCTCTTGATGCGCGTCGGCCGGAAAGATGGTCGGTTCTACGTGTCGGTCACGAAGTGAGGTCGATGGGTCGATGGTTCGAGAGCGAGACCGGAGCTCGCCGCGGCCCGCGACTGCCTCTGACCTATCGACCTATCGACGTATCGACGTATCGACGTTTCGACGCACATATCATCGCGCGTCGGCTACCAACTGCGGACGGCGGAGCTTCGCGAAGATCGCGAGGTGCGTGAGGAACACGAGGGGGACGACGAAGAGGGGCAGCATCCCGAACGCGGGGATGCGCTCGACGACCGACAGCATCGTCGCGTCGCGATCGAGCAGGATGAGCTTCTGCGCGGTGAGCACGACCATCACGATGTCGGCGAGCCCGATCACGTTGAACGCGAGGGTGACCTTCGGCCGGGCGACGAGAGCCGCGACCACCGCGAGCACTCCGGCCACGATGTCGCCGTAGCCGCCGCGCAGCGCGAACTCGGCCGGGAGCTCTCCGCGCGCGTGGACGACGAGGAACCAGGCGCCGATCGGCGCGCGGACGGCGTGGAAGAGGATTGGCACGCGCATGTCGAGGGCGTGCACCCATGCTCGGAGGGGCGCGCTCCGGCGGTAGGCTACGACCCCGGACACGGTGAGCGAGAGGATCGCGAGCGGGATGAGCGGCGGCCGGCCCGCGAGCATGTTGGACGCGGCGAGCGCGACGGCGAGGACGAACCAGCCCGCGAGGACGGACCAGGCCAGACGCTTCATCGTCTGCGTCTGCGTGGAGGCGGAGGGCACGGGGGTCGAAGGCATCATGGCCGGCCCCTCTTCACGCCGCGTGCCTCGCCGAAACAGCCGGATTCGTGCCCCTATTCGTGCGACGGCGCGGCGGCCGATCGATGATCCATCGACAGCCCTGTCAGAATTCCTTGCAGGGCCATCGGCGCGTCCGCGCGCTACCGTTCTCCGCGATGGATCCGGCGCGTGCACCGCCCCTCGGCGTTCCCGTCGCGCAGCTGCGGTCGGTCGCGACGGCGTTCCTCGCGATGCGTCCGCGGATCGTCGCGCCCGCCGCGATGGCGCTGGTCACGATCCTCGCGCTCTCGCCGGTGCCCCGCCGGCAGGTCGTGGCGGTGGGGATCGGGACGAGCGCGCTCCTCGCGTTCTTCGGGTGGGAGGCGCTGCGGGCACGGCGCGCGCGCTTCGACGAGGTCCATCTCTTCCGCTCGCTGCTCGTGACGCTCGGGATGCTCGGCGTGGCGTGCGCTGCGACCGGTGGCGTGCGCAGCCCGCTGATCCCGCTCCTGTTCGCGCCGACGGTGGTCGCGCTCTCGGCGTTCGGCCGCGCGCGCCCATCGACCGTCGCGGTCCTCTCGTTCCTCGCGATCGTCGTCGCGCTCACGCTCCTTCCGCGCGGCGTGCCTTTCCCTCCGGTGCCCTCGCCGTGGGACGTGCCGATGGCGTTCGTCGCGCTGCTCGCGACCGTGCTCCTCCTGCGGGTCGGGGTGGCCGGGCTCTCGGACGCGTACGGACGCGCGGCCGTGGATCTCGACGTCGCGCGCGACGCCGTGATGGCGTCGGCGGAGGCGCGTGCCCACGCGCTCGAGTCGATCGGCGCGAAGGTGGCGCACGAGGTCAAGAACCCGCTCTCGGCCGTGCGCGGGCTGATGGAGCTGGTGCGCGCCGGAGAAGAGGGGCCGAACGCCAAGCGTCTCGACGTCGCGCTCGCCGAGGTCGCGCGCATCGAGGCGATCCTCCGTGACTATCTCTCCTACTCGCGGCCGCTCTCCGAGCTCCGTCCGACGAGCGTGGCGCTCCGGCCGCTGTGTGAAGCCGTCCGCTCGGTGATGGAGGCGCGCGCCGAGCGCGCCTTCGTCCGCCTCGAGGTGGAGGGCGACGCGACGGTCGACGCCGATCCCGACCGCCTGAAGGAAGCGCTGATGAACGTCGTCGGCAACGCGCTCGAGGCCTCGTCGTCCGGCGGACGCATCGTGCTCTCGATCGCCGAAGGGCCCGACGGCGTCGCGCTCGTGGTGCGGGACGAGGGCAGGGGGATGTCGCGAGCCGCGCTCGCACGCCTCGGGACGCCCGGCTTCACGACGCGCGACGCCGGCACTGGCCTCGGCGTGGTGCTCGCGCGCGGAGCGATCGCGCAGCACGGTGGCACGCTGACCTTCGAGAGCGAACCGGATCGCGGGACGCGCGCGACGATCACCCTTCCGCGAAGGATCGGAGGCGACGCGTGAGGGTGTTGCTCGTCGACGACGAGCCGGCGGTGATCTTCACGCTGGAGGAGGTGATGGCGTCGCGCGGGCACGCGACGGTGTCGTGTCGGTCGGTCGCGGAGGCGCTCGTCGCGCTGAAGGATCCGAGCGCCTTCGACGTCGTGCTCACCGATCTGTCGATGCCGGGGCCGCCCGAGACCTCGAGCGGGCTGGCCTTGCTCGCGGAGGTGCGCGCGCGCGATCCCGAGCTGCCGGTGATCCTACTGACCGCGCACGGCTCCGAGCGCGTCGCGGTCGATGCCATGAAGGGCGGCGCGTGGGACTACCTCTCGAAGCCGTTCGCCATCGAGGAGCTCGGCGTCGTCGTCGAGCGCGCGGGAGAGGCGCGCGCGCTCCGTCGCGAGGCCCGCACGCTCCGGACCGAACGCGCGCTCGGCGGACCGCTCGTCGGGAAGAGCGCGGCGTTCCAGTTCGTGGTGGAGCGCGCGCGTCGGGTCGCCGCACGTGACGTGACCGTGCTCGTCGTCGGTGAGACCGGCACCGGCAAGGAGCTCGTCGCGACCCTCCTCCACGCCGAGAGCGGCCGCGCGAACAAGCCGCTCGTGCGCTTCAACTGTGCGGCGATCGCGCCCGAGCTCGCGGAGGCCGAGCTCTTCGGCCACGTTCGCGGCGCCTTCACCGGTGCGACCCACGCGCGCCGCGGCTTCTTCCAGGAGGCCGACTCGGGCACACTCGTGCTCGACGAGATCGGCGAGCTCCCGCTCTCGGTGCAGGCGAAGCTCCTACGTGCGCTGCAGTCCGGCGAGGTGCAGCCGGTCGGTGCGAGCAAGGTCGAGAGGGTCGACGTGCGGGTCGTCGCGTGCACGCACCGCGATCTGCTCGCGGCCGCGAAGGAGAAGACCTTTCGCGAAGACCTCTACTTCCGGCTCGCCGTCGTCGAGCTCTCGTTGCCACCGCTCCGTGAACGCGTCGACGACATACCGCCGCTCGTCGCCGCGTTCCAGGACAAGTGGTCGCGTCGCTTCGGGCTCACGGGCGTCGTTTTCACCGAGCGCCTCGTCCACGCCCTCGAGCAGCGCAGCTGGCCCGGGAACGTGCGCGAGCTCGAGAACACCGTCGCGCGTCTCCTCGCGCTCTCCACCGGCGGGACGATCGACCTCGACGCGCTCGACCGGGTGCCTGCGCCGACCGAGGTGCCCGGCGCCGACGCCCCGCTCCGTGACCAGGTCTCGGCGTTCGAACGTGCGATCCTCCTTCGCACGCTCGAGGCCAGCGGGTGGAA
>JBKJQC010000710.1:0-8431 GCA_046593995.1 Polyangiales bacterium | reverse complement strand
AGCTTGCCGGTCTCGTCGACGACGGCGCACTTGCAGCCGGTGCGCTGACCGGGGTCGATGCCGATCACGGTGCGGGTGCCGAAGGGCGCCGCGAGGAGGAGCTGACGAAGGTTCTGGGCGAAGACGTCGACCGCGCCGCGATCGGCCGAGAGCTTGTGCTCGATGCGCACGTCGCTCTCGACGCTCGGCAGGAGCAGCCGCTTGTACGCGTCCTCGATCGCCTTGATCAGCTCGCCGGACCACGGGCTCTTCGGCTCGACCTTCGCGACGTTCTTCATCTTCGGGATGACGAGCTCGGGATCGACCTCGAGCGTCGCGCGGAGCACGCCCTCGGTCTCGCCGCGGCGGATGGCGAGGAAGCGGTGCGACGGGATGGTCGCGAGCTTCTCCTCGAAGCTCGCGTACATGTCGAACTTCGTCGTCAGGTTCTCGTGCTCTTTCGCCTTGCTCGTGCGGATGATCCCCTCGCCCGAGAACGCGTCGCGGAGGAGCTTGCGAACGGTCGCGTCCTCGGCGAGGCGCTCGGCGACGATGTCGCGCGCGCCGGCGATCGCCGCGGCGCCGTCCGGAACCTCTTTCGTCGGATCGACGAAGGGCTTGGCCGCGTCCTCTGGCTTCGAGTCGAGCGGCTGCTTCGCGAGCAGCTCGGCGAGCGCCTCGAGCCCGCGCTCCCTCGCGATGATCGCGCGCGTGCGGCGCTTCGGCTTGAAGGGGAGGTAGAGATCCTCGAGCTCCGCCTTCGTCTGGCAGCCGAGGATCTTCTTCCGCAGATCGTCGGTGAGCTTCCCCTGCTTCTCGATCTCGGTGACGATCGCGCGACGGCGATCGTCCATCTCGAGGAGGTAGACGCGGCGCTCTTCGATGGCGCGGATCTGCACCTCGTCGAGGCCGCCGGTCGCCTCCTTGCGGTAGCGCGCGATGAAGGGGACCGTCGCGCCCTCGGCGAGGAGCTTCACCACCGCTGCGACGCTCGATCGCGCGAGGGACAGCTCGTCGGACAGGGTGGGAACCGGGTCGAACGGGGCCTGCTCCGTCATGTTCCGCGAAGAGGTAGCGGAGCCGCTGCACGCGCGTCCAGACTTGAATTTCGATTCAGCAGTCGTGCTCCGTGAATCGCTGCTCGCGCGGCGCAGGGGGCGTGGCGCGCGTCGCCGTCGTCACCGGGTTTCTTGCAACGGATGGACGCGCCCCGGCATCGTGCCCGGCCGATGCGTAGCCTCGCCGGTTCCTTTCTTGCCGCCTCGTTGCTCCTCACCGCGTCGTCTGCCGACGCCCAGGCGCCCGTCCCGAAGGGGACCGCGAAGGACGAGAGCGTCTCGAAGGGGAAGACCGACGTCACGAAGGAGGGGTTCGAAGGCGCCGGGAAGAAGGAAGAGGGGAAGGACGCGACCGAGCTCGGTATGAGCGCCGGCGCGCTGATGGCGAGCGGCAACTCGAAGCAGCTCGCCCTCACGGCCGGCAGCACCTATCGCCTCCGTCGCGACGACCACCAGTTCTCGTTCCTCGCCGCGGCCAACTACAGCCGCGCGGCGATCGGTGCGAACGAACCCCAGACGACGGTCGAGAACCTGCAGGGACGCGCACGCTACGATCGCTTCTTCACGACCGACTGGGCGTTCTTCCTCGGGCTCCAGGCGCGCCGCGATCGCTTCGCGGGGCTCGGTCTCCGCATGCAGGTGGATCCCGGCGTCGCGTATTACATCGTGAACCGCGCCGAGCGCGTGTTCTGGGCCGAGCTCGGCTACGACCTCCTCCACGACATCCGTCGCGAGGACGCACTCGTCGCCCCCGGAGCTCCCGCCGGCACCGCGCCGCTCGACAAGACGCAGACGGTCCACAGCGGTCGCGCGTTCCTCGGCTACAAATACAAGATCAACGAGGGCGTCTCGATCGGGTTCGGCCTCGAGTTCCTGCAGGGCATCTCCGACACCGGCATCCGCCGCCTCAACGGCGACGCGGTCGTGTCCTCGAAGTTCAGCGAGAGCTTCGCGCTCGCGACGTCGTTCTTGTTCCGCTACGACAACTCGCCACTACCCGGCAAGGAGCAGCTCGATACGATCACCAGCGTGAGCCTCGTCTACACGCACCACTGAGACTGCTCACGCGCCCATGACGTCGGCGGCGTGCCACGGCCGCTCCCATCGCCGCGAGCACCACCGGGAGCGCGCTCTCGCCTCGCGTGTTCCCCATCGCGCAGCCACCGCTGTCCTCCGCTACGGGGGGCGCAGACACGCAGTTCCTGCTCTCGCACAGATACGCCGGCGCGCAGTCGGACGTCGATGCGCATTGCTTGAGGCACGTCCCGAGGCCTGAATCGCAGAGGTAGGGCGCGCAGGTGTCCAACACGCCGTCGGCGCTCTGCGATTGGGACCGGTCCGTCGTGCACGTACCCTTCGGCGCCGGCACGCAGGCTCCGAGCTTGCACGCGTATCCAGCGGTGCACTCTCCGTCCGCGATGCACGTCGTGCCGCACACGGCACCCGCGCATGCGTAGGCACCGCATGGTGTCAGGGTCGGCGTGGAGCATGCTCCGGCGCCGTCGCACGTGCTCTTCGATGCGCGACCTGCGGCGCAGCTCGTCGCGCAGACCTTGGTCGGCGATGCGTAGCTGCAGCTCGCTGCGTTCACTCCGTCGCAGGTTCCGCCGCACTCGGTCGAATTGCCGGCGCACTTCGGCCGCGTGCCGCGCGGCGCACCGGTCACGGCCGCGCACTTCCCGGCGCTGCCGGCTTCTGCGCACGATTGGCATTGGCCGCTGCACGCGCTCTCGCAGCACACGCCGTCGACGCAGAAGCCAGCGTTACACTGGGTTCCGGCAGTGCACGCCTTGCCGTTGGCGATCTTCTCGGTGCACGCCGTACCGGCACAGAACGCACTCGAGGCGCAGTCGTCGTCGCCGCTGCACGTCGTCTTGCACGACGTCGCGCCGCACCCGTACGGCGCGCACGACACCGTCCCCGATACGCAGCTCCCGCCCCCGTTGCAGGTGAGACCGCTCACGGTGCCGGTCGCGCAGGTGGTCGCACCGCACGCGGCGCCCGCCTTGGCGTTCACGCGGCACGCGCCCTTGCCGTCGCATGCGCCGTCGGCCTTGCAGCTCGTGGGAAAGGCCGAATCGGGCTCGCACGAGCTCCGCGGATCCGTGTCCGCAGCGATCGGTTCGCACACGCCGTCCACACCACCCCCTTTCAACGCGGCCGTGCACGCGAAGCAGCTGCGCGCAGTACCCTTGAAGGGCCAGTCCGACGCAGTTGGCGACCCGCAGTGGTCGTTACAGCACACGCCGTCGACGCAGAACCCGCTCATGCACTGCTGCGCGACGGCGCACACCGCACCGTTCGGCAGCGCCGCGCCGAGCTCGTAGACGTTCACGTCGGCGCCGACTCTCGCGAGCACCCGCTGCGGAGAGAGGGCGAGGACGGTCCCCGCGCGGGCGAGCGCGAACGAAGGCGTCCACGAGGCGCCGCCGCCACTCCACGCGCCATTGGCGACCGAGAGCAATCCATCGGTCAGTCGCACGTCGCCGATGGCGGAGAGCTGCACGACCTTCAGCCCGCCCTCGGTGACTGCCGCGTCGCCGATCCAACGCGTCGGATCGAAACCGGACACGACGCTCGAGGAGACATTGGTGAGCTTCGCGCGCTCCGTCCACACGCCGGCAGCGCGTGTGAACACGTATACGGCATCGATCGCCTTGGATTCACCGCTCGCGACCAGGGCGACGTCTCCGCGCACTGCGACCTTGCACCCGAAGCTCTGTCCCGCCGCAGCGTCGGAAGGGAAGAGCCGTTGCTCGAGCTGCCACCGGATCCAATTGCTGTCGGTCCGCCAGACGTGGACCGTCGCCGTGCCCGCGCCGGCGCCTTTGGTCGAATCGGCCGGATAACCCGCAATGGCCGTCGTCTTGTCGAAGGCGGCGATCGGATCGTCCGTCGCCGGATCGATGGTCAACGCGGGGTGGCTCACCTCGGGGTAGATCGACCAGCCCAACACGCCGAGGACGTAGGTGCCGCGGTAGCCGACCGAGCCGCCATCGGCGAGGCCGAGGGTGCCGTCGCCGCCGAGCAAGAGGCGCCCAGGGCTGCTGCCGATGATGGTGGTGTGCGGCCACGTCGTGCCACTCCGCACGAAGAGGAACGCCTCTCCCGCCTTGGACGAGATGGCCACCGTGTTCGCGGCCATGGCGACGTGCGTTCCGAACTCGTTGCCGATGGCGCGGGTCGGTTGAACGAGCTTCGCCTGCTCGATCCACGTGCCCGACGCATCGCGCACGAAGACGAACGCCGCGCCGCGCGTGCCGTCTTGCCCGGGGTCGCCCACCACAGCGGTGTCCCCCTCGATCGCCGCTTCGCTGACGCCCGACCACGGCGCGCTCGCGACGAGCTTCTTCGGTGCTGCGCCGTACCATGGGTCGATCGTGATCGGGTACACGGCATCGCGATCGTCGATCCGGAGTCGCAGCGTCGAGCCGACTACCTCGAAGTGTGTTGCGAGGTTCCGACCGCGGGCATCGCTTGCGACGAGACCTCGGACGTCGATCGCGAAGCCGCCACGCGAGACGTGCGCGACGTCGCGATCGAGAATGATCTTCGCGTCGGCGTCGAACGCCAGATCGACCGCGAGCGGGCCCTCACCTGCAGGGCGACGCTCGACGTCGAAGCCCTGTTCGAGGCCGCGTGGATCGTTCGCGTACCACTCGGTGATGCCGTCGCGCACGTAGCGCACCTCGAGACCACGCTCCTCGATGCGAGCCGGCGTCACGCGCGATACCGCGTCGCGGCCGAACGCCGACAGCTCCATGCCGATCGCGCCGCCGAAGCGAACCCCGTTGGCCAGGAGCTCCGCGCGCACAGTACCGCTCTCCGCGACGTGGTGGGCGAGGCCGACCGACGTTCGGAGCGGCAGCGTCCCGTGGGACGGCCGCGGGACGGTGAGCTCGGCTCGGCGCGGATTGCTGCATGCCACGGACCCCAGGGACAGGAGAGAGACGAAGAGGGGCCGGCGCATCGGTGAGAGCCGAGCAGACCGACGGCACGCCGGCAAGCCGTCCGCCGCGTGTGCCAGTGCCGCGCGCAGCCTCACCTGGCGCGGCCGTGCCCATAGGTCGTGCCCGCGCAGCGGCTCCGTCTACTACGGCTACGCGATCGCGCAGACACGTGCCGCGAGCGCGACACCTCCTCGTTGCGCGTTCGCGCAACCGGCGACCCTCATATGCATGCAGCACCCTCACGTTCGTGCTGCGGTCCGTTCCACTCACCTCGACTACCTTCCTGCCCCCTCTTCCCGCTCGACACGCCGCACGAATAGAGGCATCGATCGCCGCCGTAGTGAACAACAGGAGGCTCGGGATGATTCGTGCCCTGCGATGGACTCTTCTCGTATCCGCGCTCGCGATCGCAGCGCCCGCGATGGCGCAGACGGCGAAGAAGCCGGATGACAATGCTGCAAAGCCCGCAGACAAGGCGGCGAAGGGCGCCGAGAAAGTCGAGAAGGCTGCCGAGAAGGGCGCCGACAAGGCCGACAAGGCTGCCGACAAGGCGGTCGCCAAGGTCGATGGCGGCGCGGAAAAGGCCGACGACAAGGACAAGGACAAGGGCGAGAAGAAGAACCCGCCGAAGTCCGACAAGGCCGCGATCAAGAAGAAGAGCGCCGAGCAGCGCGAGAAGCTCAAGGGCAAGGTCACGGCGGCCCTCAAAGGCAAGCCGGCGACGCCTGCGCTGAAGAACGAGCTGAAGCGCCACGCGCGAACCCTCGCGCGTCTCGAGCGTCTCTCCGACGTGGCGAAGGCGAACGCGGACGAGGACGCCCAGGCGCGCGTCGCGAAGCTGATCGCGAAAGAGAACGATCGCCACGACAAGTGGCTCGGGAAGTTCGATCCGACGAAGGAAGGTGCGAAATGACCGTGCGCTCGATCGTGTGTGTCGCGAGCCTCGCGCTCGCCGTCGGATCGCTCTCCGCGTGCGACAAGAAGGACGAGGGGGCCACCGCCGGTGGTGCGGCTGGCGCGACCGAGAAGGCCGCCGTGCTCGCCGACGAGGACCTCCCGGTCGCCGCCGACTTCGCCGAGGAAGCCGAGGGGGAGATCTCCGGCGACAACTACAAGGCAAAGCTCGACGAGCTCGAGAAGGACATCGACAAGGAGTGATCTGCGACAGGGGCCGTGCGTGACGCGCGGCCCCTCCAGACCCTTTCTTCGTGTTGCCACGAGAGGGAGCCGGAGCGAGCCGCCGCCGCGCGCGCGATGGGCGGGCGAGCTTTCTCCGGCTCTCGCAATCTCTCGCTATATACTGAGCCCCTGATGGATCCGGGGGCGGTCGTCGACCACCGCTTCGAGGTCGTAGGCCTCGCGCGAGCCGGCGGCATGGGCTCCGTGTTCCGCGCACGCGACCGCGTGACCGGCGAGACAGTGGCGCTCAAGGTCGCCCACCCCGACGCGATGGCGCACGCCGAGCGATTCGCGCGCGAGGCGGCCGTGCTCTCGGAGCTCCGTCATCCGGGGATCGTCCGCTACGTCGCGCACGGTCGCACCGGGTCGGGCGACATGTACCTCGCGATGGAGTGGCTCGAGGGGGAAGACCTCAGCCAGCGCCTCGCGCGCGAAGGCCTGACCGCCGAGGAGAGCTTCCTCCTCGCGCGTCGCGTGGCCGAGACGCTCACCGCGCCGCACCAGCGCGGGCTCGTGCACCGCGATCTCAAGCCCTCGAACCTCTTCCTCGTCGGCAACGACGTCGCGACCGGCGTGTTCGACGCGGTCAAGGTGCTCGACTTCGGGATCGTCCATGTCTCCGGCGAGCCCGATCGCTCCACGCAGACGGGAATGATCCTCGGGACGATCGGCTACATGGCGCCGGAGCAGGCGCGGGGCGGCGACGTCGACGCGCGCGCCGATGTCTTCGCGCTCGGGTGCGTGCTCTTCGAGTGTCTCACCGGTAGGCCGGCGTTCACCGGGCGCGACGTGCTCGCCGTGCAGGCGAAGATCCTCCTCGAGGAAGCGCCACGGATCGACGAGCTCCGCGACGACGTCTCGATCTCGCTCTGCGATCTCGTCGCGCGGATGCTCGCGAAGGATCCGAGCCATCGTCCCGCGGACTTCGGCGAGGTGGTGCGCGAGCTCGATTCGCTCGGCCGGCGCAGGTCAGAGGGGCCAGGTCAGAAGCGCATGCCCGGTACCGAGCGTCCGCCGCCCGGCCTCACCACCGGCGAGCAACGGCTCCTCTGCGTGGTGATGTTGTCGCCTACGCGCCCCGCTCCCGCACGTGAGGACGCGGCGCCGACGCTCGCATCCGAGGCGCACGGCGGCTCGATCCTCGCGATGCGTGAAGCGGCGCGTGCGTACGGCGGGAGGCTCGAAGCGATCGCCGACGGCAGCGTGGTCGTGACGCTCGACGGGACGACGGCGGCCACCGATCAGGCCGCGCGCGCGGCCCGCTGCGCCATCGCGCTCCGAGCGATCGTGCGCGCCGTTCCGATGGCGCTCGCCACCGGGCGCGGCGACGCGAGCACGCGCTGGCCCGTCGGAGAGGTCATCGATCGGGCGGTCGCCGTGCTGCGCATCGCCGAGGCGCGAGGGAAGCTCCAAGACGAGCGCGACGGGCTCCCGATCGAGCTCGACGAGCTCACCGCGGGGCTCCTCGACGCGCACTTCGACGTGCGCACGTACACGACGTCGCTGGGGGAGGGGCGCGGCAGCGGGAAGTCGCAGCTCCGCGGTCTCCGCGAGGCGAGCCTCGGCGGCCGAACGCTGCTCGGGAAGCCGACGCCGTTCGTCGGGCGCACGCGAGAGCTCGGCGTGCTCGAGGCGATCTACGACGAGTGCGTCGCGGAGGGCGTCGCGCAAGCGGTCCTCGTCGAGGGCGCGCCCGGCGTCGGCAAGACGCGCCTCGGATGGGAGTTCGCGCGCCGCCTGCTCGGACGCGCCACCGCCTCGGGAGAGCCCGTCGAGATCTTCCGCGGCAACGGCGATCCCATGAGCGCGGGCGCGCCGTTCGGCATCCTCACGCAGGCGATCCGTCGCGGCATCGGCCTCGAGCAGGGCGAGCCGATGGCCGTGCACCAGGCGAAGCTCCGCGCACGTCTCGGGCGGTCGTTCTCGGGCAAGGAGCTCGAACGCGTGACGGAGTTCCTCGGCGAGCTCGTCTCCGTCCCCACGACGGGAGAGCCGAGCCTGCAGCTCCGCGCCGCGCGTCAGGAGCCGATCCTGATGGGCGATCAGATGCGCCGCGCGTTCGAGGACTGGCTCGCCGCCGAAGCGCGTAGCCGACCCGTCGTGCTCGTGCTCGAGGATCTGCACTGGGGCGATCTACCGACCGTGCAGTTCGTCGACGGCGCGCTCCGTCATCTGACGCAGGTCGACGGCGGTCGTCCGTTGATGGTGCTCGCGCTCGCGCGCCCCGAGGTCCACACCGCGTTCCCGAGCCTCTGGACCGAGCGG
>JBKJQC010000658.1:0-14003 GCA_046593995.1 Polyangiales bacterium | reverse complement strand
GGAACCGATCACGCGCGTCGTGCTGCTCGGCCCGGCGCACCGCGTCTGTGTGCGCGGGCTCGCGACCTCGACCGCGAGCGCGTTCGTCACGCCGCTCGGCAAGGTGCCGGTCGATCGCGACGTTGTTTCTGCGCTGGAAGCGCTGCCGTTCGTCGCCGCGTTCGATCGCGCGCACGAGGACGAGCACTCGCTGGAGGTCCACCTCCCGTTCCTCCAGGTCGCGCTCGGTGACTTCTCGGTCGTGCCGCTCGTCGTCGGCGATGCCTCGCCCGAGCAGGTCGCCGACGTGCTCGAGCGAACGTGGGGGGGGCCGGAGACGCTCGTGGTCGTGAGCTCGGACCTGAGTCACTACCTCGGAGACGATGCGGCAAAGGAGCTCGACGCGCGCACCTGTCGCGCGATCGAAGCCCTCGATGTGCAAGGCGTCGGTGACGATCAAGCGTGCGGTCGCATGCCGGTGCGCGGGCTGCTCGCGCTCGCGAGGCGAAAATCGCTCCGCGTCGAGACGCTCGATCTGCGCAACTCGGGCGATACGTCGGGCAAGCGTGATTGGGTCGTCGGCTACGGCGCCTGGGCGTTCTCGTGACGAGCCCACCGCACGAAAATGCCACGAGAACGATTCGAGTCACTTCACGGCGAACGTTCGGGTGCACCCGGAGGCGGCCGCGGTGCTCAACCAGGACGTCGTCGCGACGGCCTTGCGCATGCAGCGGACGAACGAGGGCCTCTCCGGCGTCACGCTCACCGTCAGCCCGATCGCCTTGCCGTGCTGCACGAGCACCTGCAGCTTGGCGGCCCCCGTGAGCTTGCACTCCCCGGCCATCGCACCGGTGAGCGGCGCGGCGCACTCGCTGATCGAGAGCACGTGGTCGTCGCTCTTCGTGACGCTCGTCTTCAACGCGTCGGCGTAGGGCGGGAGCAGATCGTACCCTTGCGACGCGGTGTCGTAGAGCAGCTTCGTCTTCCCCTTCGCGTCCGTGAGCTCGATCGCGACGGGCGCCGCGCCGGAGAGCGTGTACGAGAGGAGGCCGGTCCCGACGAAGTCCTTGCTCTCGACCACTTCGGCGAGATGGCCGTTCGAGAGCGAGAGCACTTCGAGCGTCTGTTCGCGTGCTTTGCCTTTGCACTGGCCATCGAGGTGCACGACGAGGTCCTTCGACGTCGATGCATGCACGTGCGTGACGCTCAGGTCGGCGACGGGCTTCGCTCCCTCGCTGCGGAACGTCTTGCGCGCGGCGAGCACCCACCCTTTCGGTGTCGAGTCGAAGACGAGCACCGTCAGGCCGAGCGACGCGCACGCGCCCGCGCCCGTGGTGGTGATCGCGAGGATCTTCTCGTCGGCGGCGTCCTCGTCGAGGTTCGCCGTCGTCCATTTCGCGGAGGCGATCGTCTTGCAGTCGCCTGCCGGGCAGGTGTCGTTCAAGCCGAGGAACGTCATGAACGCGTCGAACTGCGCGGCGGCGTCCTTCCCTTTCGGCGGCGCCTTCGTCAGCGCCTTCACCTCGGCCTCGAGCTTCGAGAGCTCGTGCGCCCCCTCCGGCATCACCTCCTTCGAGATCGCCGGCGGCGCGAACGACGCGCCGATTCCCAGGCAGGAAATCGCGACCACGCGTCGAGCGTTCTTCATGCCGACATCGTGGGTCGAGCGGGCGACGTGGTCAACCACCCGCACCCAGGCGTCAGGGCGGCTCGATCGGCTCGGTCCCGAGGAACGACTTCGCGCTCTCGGCGATCCGCACGTGCACGTGGTTGTCGTGGTTCGGCCAGTGCTGCAGGTGCGAGCCGTCGGAGTAGAGCGGCACCAAGGTGGAGCCGATGGTGCCGTCGGTGGCGAGCGTCTTCGCGGCCGGCGCGACGAGCTCGATCAGCTCGCGATCGAGGAACATCATCGTCACGATGCCGCCCTCGTAGAAACCCGCGAGCTCGCGCGCCGTCCCACGATCGTCGAGCCCCTTGGCCGAGCCATTCACGCACTCGCGGCCGCTGCCGTCGTTCGCGGTCGTGCAGAAGGTCCGCCAGTGCGCCTTGCCGTCGCTGCCGTAGAGCGACACGTCGACGTCCTTGCCGCGCTGGTGCGACGCGTGACGGGGAGCCCCGACGTCGACGCCGGGGGTTTCGCCGTTCCACTGCGAGAGGTCGTAGGGGAAGAAGGGCGCCTTTCCCATGGCGAGCATGCGATGCGCCGCGTGCCGCAGCAGCATGAGCATGTCGCGTCGCCCGAACCAGTAACGGTAGATCGTGCCCGAGTCGGTGTCGTAGCCGTCGACGAGCGGATCGTTCGGCAGTGGCAGCTGCATCAGCCGCGCGCAGTCGCTCGGACACGTCTCGCCGTCGGCGAAGGGCGTGCGCGTGATCGTGAGCTTGCCGGTGAACGCCGCGGTCGACGTCACGCGCGCCCAGAAGGTCGCCTTGGCCTTGCCGTCGAACACCGCCAGCGTGCGCAGCCCGCCGCCCGCATCGGTCGCACCGAGTCGCTGCACGACGGCGCCGTCCCAGCGATCGACCCGCAACACCACCGGCTGGGACGGCGGATCGAACGTGAGCATGAAGTGGATGTGCTCGGAGGGCGCGCTCTCGACGCGGACGATCGCCTCTCCGTCGGCGGCGATGGAGAGCGTCTGTGCTCCGTCCACGCCGGACTTCTCACCGGGGACCGCAGGGGCCGCCGTCATCGCGCTGTCGGCGGCGACTTCGGGGACCGTCACGACGTCGCTCGCGGGAGCGTCGTTCACGGGAGCGTCGTTCGCCGGAGCGTCGCCCGTCGCCGTGTCGGCGCCCGCGTCTTCGCCGGCCGGCACGAATCCTCCGTCGGTCTCTGCTTCGACCGCGGACGGCTCGCTCCCGCAGGCGACGAGGGACAGACACGCACCGAGTATGAGAAGGCGGTTCACGGGGAGCCTGAGCGTACGTCAACGCCGCCCGCCGCGCTCGTCACGGGGCGAGAGGCTTCGCCCCCGCCGTCACCTTGCTGAACTCCGCGGCGGACACTTCGAAATGAACGCCGTTCGCCAGGAGCTCTTCGCGCGTGTGGAGGGTGCCGAGGATCGCTCGAACGTCCGGATCATCGATGAAGATCACGTCGCTCCCCGACCGGCTGAACGTGAAGACGAATCGGTGTCGGACGTCACCGAGCAGGTAGGGGCCAATCGTCGCCGAGAGCCCGGCCAGGTCACTGCGCGGAACGGTGGGCTTCGACGCGTAGAGGCTCGCCGACATCTGGTTCGGCAAGATCGCTTCGATCTGTTCCTCGGAGAACGTGCTCGCCGGATTCCGCGCGAGGTAGTCGACGATCGCGGTGCGGAACGTCGGTAGCTTGGTGACACCGTCACATCCTCCGAACGACACGCTCAACGCGCCGTGCCTGACATCCGCGCACTGCGTCGTCGAGAGGACGTCGACCTCGCCGGTGGAACGCTGCTTCCATGTTCCACGGTCGGTCTGCGCGACGAAATGAGGCATCAGGTCGTCGTCGCGGCGGAAGGTCTCGAAGGTACCGTCGGGCGCGAAGTGGTGAAGCGTCTGAGATTGGACCTCTTCGCTCCAGAAGTAGACGTCGCGGTGTGCGCCCGCGAGATCGAAGACGAGCGCGCCTTGCGTCGGCGCGGGGACAGCGGTCGGTGCACGACGCGCAGGGGTCGCCGATCCTCCGCATGCCGCGGCGGACAACACGACCCACAAGACACCGATCCTCATGTCTCCCCTTACACGTTGCTGCGCGCCCTCTCCCGAAGGTTCGCGCAGCTCGCTCGTCAGCTTCGTCTCACCCCTGGAAGAGCGCGAACACTCCGCCCGTCGGGTCGGCGACGATCGAGAAGCGGCCGATGTTGGGGATGTCCATCGGCGGCATGAAGACCTTACCGCCGATCTCGCCGGCGTTGCGGGTCGACGCGTCGACGTCGTCGACCGCGATGTAGTGAACCCAGTTTGCGCGCGGCGGCGCCCCCGGCGGCGTCTGCATGATCCCGGCGACCTGCTTGTCGCCGCGCTTGGCGACGCGATACGTGCCCATCGGTCCCATGTCCGTCTCGTCGAACGTCCAGCCGAAGAGCGCGGAGTAGTACTTCGCGGCGGCCGCCGGCTCCGGCGTCACGAGCTCGTTCCAGCAGAAGCTGCCGACCGCAGGCTTGTCGCCCGTCTCGGGCGTCTCGCCGTTCGCGTAGTAGAAGGGCGCGAAGACGGCGCCGTGCGGATCTTCGACGACCGAGAAGATCCCGACGTTCGGGATCGCGGTCGCGGGCAGGTAGAGCTTGCTCCCGAGCTCCTGCGCCTGCGCGGTCGTCTTCGCGACGTC
The DNA here is from genome assembly GCA_046593995.1 of Polyangiales bacterium. Classification (GTDB taxonomy): domain Bacteria; phylum Myxococcota_A; class Polyangia; order Polyangiales; family JADJMO01; genus JALHOE01. The sequence continues at coordinate 9,712 of JBKJQC010000658.1, read as the reverse complement.
CTCGGTCGTGATGTAACCGAGCCAGTGCGAGGGCACACCCGGTGCCGGCTCCTTCATCATGCCGCCGACGCCCTTGCCGTCCTTGTCGTAGAGATGGTGGTAGCCGTCCTCGCCCTTCGGCGTCTCGACCTTCCACCCGAGCAGCTGCTCGTAGAACTTCGTCGACGCGGCGGCGTCGGTCGTCATCAGGTCGTGCCAGAAGAAGCGGCCGCGCGTGTGGATGTCGGTCTTCGGTTGCGAGCTCATGACGTCATTCGTACCGCGGTGGAGCACGAGACGCGAGACGCGCGCGCCGGCGCTCACGACGCGAGCGTCAGCGCTTGCGGAACACCGTCGCGAGCCACGGCTGCTCCGCGCGCGGCTTCCCCGTCGGTCGGTAGTAGTGCGAGAGCTCGTCGAAGCCGGCCGCGGTCACGAGCCCCGTCCACGTCGCGTGGGTGTAGTAGGCGCCGTAACGGTCGCCGGAGAAGCCGTCACGATCGTCACCGTGCGGGTTCGACGCGAAGAGCACGCCGTGCTGTCGCAGCGTCGCGTGCAGCTCACGGAGCACCCGCGGGAGCTCGGCGCGGGGCACGTGGAAGAGCGACGCGTTCGCGAAGACGCCGTGGAAGCGCTCGGGAGGGAGCGAGAGCGCGATGAAATCCTGGTGCAGCACCTCGCACCCGGTCTCGCGCGCCATCTCGACGAATCGCGCGCTCCCCTCGAGACCCACCGCCTCGTGTACCCGAGCGCGGCCGAGCGAGCGGAAGTGCGCGAGATCGCGCCCCGGTCCGCACCCGAAGTCCAGGATCGACCACGGGGGTTCTGCCTCGATCGCCGAGAGCAGCGCCGCGTAGTTCTGCGAGACGTCGTGGTCGGCCGTGCCCGCGCGGAACGACTCGGCGACGGCGTCGTAGTGCGCGAGCGTGCGTTGGGTGAGATCGTCGTCGGACATCACTCGCAGGCCTTCTTGGTGACGGCGTGTCGGAAGTCGAAAAGACGTTCGAGCTCGCGGCGTGCGAACCACCCGCCGAGCACGCGACCGATGATCCCGAGCGGCAGCTCGTACTCGATGTCGTCCGTCAGCGTGCACTCGTTCTCACCGCGCGGCGCGACGACGTGGCGATGGAACCAGGACGCGAAGGGCCCGCGCACCATGCGGTCCGCGAACATGCGTCCGCGCTCGTACTCGACGTGCTCCGCGACGATCTCCTGCTTCACCGGACCGATCCAGGTGTGCACGATGACGCGCGTGCCGACCTCGAGCGACCTCGGGGGCTGTACGATCTCGGTCTTCTGCCACGGAGGCGTGAGACGTGCGAACGCATCCGGCGCCTCGTGGAATGCCCACACCACGGCTGCCGGCGCACGGATCGAGACCTCGCGGAGGAAGCGCACCGCCCACAGATGCACCGACCACCGGTCGGCGTCACCACGCGCCTTGACCGGCCCCCTTCCGGCGCACAAGCTCGCCCCGTGCGTGCGCGCTTTCTTGCACCTGTGGCCGTCGTCGCGTCGATCCTAATCGGCGCCGCGTGCGGCACTGCGCCTCCCGTCCCGGTGTCGCATCACAGCGTGCTGGAGCCGCCGCCGGTCGCAGCCGCGTCGGGGACGCAGGAGTCGTCGGAGACGCCTGCTGCTTCCGCGTCTGCGGACGTCGAAGAGCCACCGCCGGTGGCCGCGGTGCCGCCGAAGCCGCCGGCTCCGGTGTGCAACCCGCAGCAGGCGTTCGACTGGCTGAACCGGCAGAGCTACATCCCGGTGAAGACCAAGAAGAAGGAGCACGAGCGCGCGCTGAAGTTCCGGACCGAGACCTACGGGCGCGTGAAGGGCTACGGGGACGCTTCGTGGAACACGACGCTCGCAAGGGACGCCGCGGTCGACGTGACGGTGTTCGGGCTGCCGGTGCGCGTGCACCAGAAGATCGTGCCCGCCCTCCGCTGCGTCGAGGCCGAGATCAAGTCGGCGTGCGGCGCGATGCCGTACACGCCCGGCGTGCTCGCGGGCATCCGCGACAAGAACACCTATCGCGCAGGCGAGGTCACGAACCACCTGTGGGGCATCGCGCTCGACATCGATCCGCTCCTCAACTCCTGCTGCGGCTGCGTGAAGAAGTGGCAGCAGAGCCCGCTCTGCAAGAAGAAGGCGAAGACGATCTGGGAGCGCATGTCGATGCCGAAGTGCTGGGTCGACGCGTTCGAGAAGTACGGCTTCTATTGGCTCGGTCACGACACGCTGAAGGACACGATGCATTTCGAGTTCCTCGCGGATCCCGACAAGATCATGGTCACTCCACCGGTGAACGTGGCCGTCCTGACGTCCTCGATGGAGTGACGCGGGGACCTGTGGCACGTTGGGGGCCCATGCGCGCGCATCGCCGAAGAGAGCTCGCGCTCTGCTGCGCCTTGCTCTCGATGGTGGCGTCGACGAGCTGCAGCTACCCGGAGTTCGGCTTCGCGGGTGACAGCGCGCTCGTCGCCGACTCGAGCGTCGCCGACACGGGGCAGGCACCGGTCGATGCGGCCGCCGACTCGATCTCCGAGGACACGGATCTCCTGGATGCGACGCGCGATGCAGTGATCGATGTGGTCGATGCGATGGTCGACGACGTGGCCGACGCCACGCTCGACACGACCATCGCGACCGACACCCAACCGGAGACCCTCGCCGACGTCGCCACCGACACGCGCGATGCGAGCAGTGACACGCGCGATGCGGCCATCGACACGCGGGACGCAGCAGACACGGCGCCGCGCCCGTGCGCGCTCAGCCACTATTTCTGCTCCGACTTCGATACGTCGACGCTGCCGGCCGACGGCTGGAGCGGCAGCTTCCAGGCCGCCACCGGGATGCTCGCGCTCGACACCACGACGTCGACGTCGACGCCGCAGTCGCTGGTGGCGAGCCTCGGCACCGGGACCGTGACATCGAGCGCGATGGTCGCGCGCCGGATCCTCAGCGTCCCCCTCGGGCGAACGATCCGCATCGAGGCGGACATGATGGTCGACACCCTCCCGTACATCAGCACCTACGATCTGATCCTCTTCAAGATCCAGCGGAGCACCGCGGGTGACGGCGTGTCTGTCACCGCCGGGGGAACGGGGTTGAAGCTCGCCACGCAGGGCGCCACCAACGAGTCGTGGCCGATCACCGGCATCGTCGCCGGGAAGTGGTTCCACGTACGGCTGGAAGCCGTCCTGCACACGACCGCCGGCGTCGCGCGGATCTACATCGACGGGGCTGCGACGCCGCAGATCGAGAAGACCGGCCTCTCGACAGCCAACATGGACGATACGACGGGCCGCGAGCTGGTCGTCGGCGTATTCGGCTACACGGCCTCCTCGCCCTACCGCGTGCACTACGACGACGTGTCGATCGACCTGAACTGATCCGTCGTCGCCGTACGGATGGCTGAGCCGCACGGCGCGCCGCTCGCAGTGAGCCAGGACATGGGTGTCCAGGTCACAAGGGGGCGTTCGCGACTGTGGCTCGTCGCCGCACTCGCGCTCGTAGGGTGCGGTCGTCAGGCGCCTGCGTCCGAGACCGCCGCGAAGATGACGCCTGCGATCACACCTCGCGCGCCGGCCACGGAAGAGCTCGGGGCGGGGCTCACCCGCCTACCGACGTGGGGCGAGACGGACGATCCGCACAACGTGTCGTTCGTCCACGGCCACGAGGGAGACGATTCGGGATGGCCGCTCGTCGCTGCGGCGCTCGATCACGACGTGGGGCGCGATGTCGGCCGCGAGCTCCCGTTGATGCAGGCCGATCACGCGCTCTCCTCGCGCGGGGCGACGTTCTACCGGGAGATCTCGCGCGAGCTGAGCTCGTTGAACGTCTCGACGTCGTACTACTCGCACGACACGTACATGAACGAGTCGACGGGCACGCGTCGCACCGATTGCAGCGGCTTCGTCGCGTACGCGCTCAAGCGCGTGCTCTTCGACGCCTACGAGCGCGTGCCGCACCCGAACACCTTCAAGCCGCTGGCGAACGACTGGTATTCGTATCTCTCGACGCGCTACACCACGCCGTCGACCCAGGAGACCACTCGCTGGCGCAAGATCGCCAAGGTGCCCGAGCTCGTCCGCGGCGATCTCGTGGTGTGGCTCCAGCCGCAGAACGTCAGCGGCGACAACACCGGCCACATCATGGTCGTCGCCGGAACCCCGACGCGGGGACGCGCGAGCGAATGGCTCGTCCGGATCATCGACAGCACGACGGCCCCGCACGCGAACGACACCCGCGGTACGACGCGCACCGGGATCGGCAGCGGTACCGTCGGCCTGCAGGTCGACGGCTCCGATCGGCCGATCGCCTACTACTGGCGCGGCGGCCTCAGTTACAACGCCTACACGACGCCGATCGCGATGGGACGGATCGAGTGAAGGCTTTCACGCGGCCGACGTAACGATCCACGTCGCGCCGCGACCACCGATCGCGAGCTTCTTCGGGCATTGCGCTCTCGTCGCGAAGCCCCACGATGAATCGCAACCCATGACGGGCTCCACCCCGCCCTCGACGCCGTACCCAATCCCGAGCTCCCAGGCTTCCGGCCAGGCGCGGCCGCCGCACCGCGTCGAAACGCCGCTCCGGTTCCGGGCCCTCGCCCGCAAGGATCCGGCGGCCGCGGTCCGCGCCATGGATCTCGACCGGCGCCTGCAAGCCGTCGCCCGCGCGACCGACGCCGCGAAGAACGTGTTCGATCGGGCGATGCTGCACCGGCAGATGGTGGAGCTCCGCGTCGAGCTCGACGCATTGGTCGCCGTGACCCTCGGCGCGCCGCTCCCGTCGGGGAGCGAGCCGAGCGCGCTCTCGCTCGTTCCCGCGGCGGTGCGTCACGGGCTCGCGGCGTTGCTCGGCGTCCCGCTGCGGCCGGAGTTCCATCCGATCCTCGAGCGCAAGGCGGCGGAGTGGCTCGAGCAGGGGCGCGTCTTCGACGAGGTCTCCACCGAGTTCGGCTTCGTCGACGCGAGCGCGCTCTCGGTCTGCGAATCGCGCGGCGCGCTGGTGCTCACGCACAACGGCTCGCTCGTGCAGGTCTCCGCGCCCAAGGACGACGTCGGCACCCGCAAGTTCGTCTATCAGAGCATCTACGTGAATCCGGTCCCCACCGAGGGCTCGCTCTCCCTCCGCGAGCCGGCGCGGATCGAGTCGCGCATGAAGACGACTGCGTTCGAGACGTCGTCGATCCGCAAGCTGCGCGTTCCCGCGCGCGCCGGCGGAGCTTGGGAGCGTGAGCGGAAGACGTTCGCGCGCATCAGCGCGATCCTCACGCCGATGCCGGTGACGTCGACGCCGCTCTCCGAGCCCAAGCTGCGCGTGACGCAGTGGGGCGCCGCAACGGGGTTCGTCCCGAGCTTCTCGGCGAGCGCGGTCGACGCCTCACGGCAAGCGCGCGAGGTCGGGCGGCTCGACGAAGGGCGGCTCGCCGCGCGGGTCGAGCTCGCAGCGCTCCTGCAGAAGCTGAGCGGCCCGGGAGCGCGTCACGCGACGACCGACGTCGACGTGCTCGGCCTCGTGATGCATCTGCAGGAGCTCGAGCACGAGCGCGGTCGCACGGCGTGGGGCGTGGAGCAGCTCGCCGAGGTGACCACGGATCGAGACGAGCGGCTCGTGATCGGCGAGAGCATCCGTCTCGTCCGCGCGGGACGCTCCGAGCGCACCTTCCCACGGAGCGCGCTCGGCGCACAACGCCTCGCGATCGGCGCGCCGATCGTGCTCCTCGACGACGCGGCGGCAATCGCCGCGGTCCTCGGCGACGTCGCGGCCATCGTGTCGCGCTGATCCTGGTCGCGCTCACGAGCCTCGAAATCGGGCCGAATCGGGCCGGCTTTTCTCGTGTCCGCGCTTTGAACGAGGAGGGGCACGTCACCGCGCGAAGGTCCCTTCAAATACGACACTGGACTCACGACTCATAGTTCGTGTATTCTCTCGCGAAGTCGTGAGCAGACCGCAAGAAGAAACAGCGCGGGAGGCGAGAAGCGGCACCCATGGGCTGGCGCGCGCGCCGGGTTCCTTCACCGCGGTTGCCGAGGTGCGTCGCGCGCTGCTCGGCGAACTCCTCGGCGAAGACCTTCCGTCCGATGGAGAAGTACGATGGATGTAGCTCGACTACGAGCGCTGTTGGATGGAGTTCGGGCGGGTCGAGTGGACGTCGAACAGGCGCTCTCGGGACTGCGCGACCTCCCTTTCGCCGATCTCGAGTTCGCGGCGGTCGACCATCACCGAGCGCTGCGGCAGGGAGTTCCGGAAGTGATCCTCGGCCAAGGCAAGACGTCCGAGCAGATCGCCGGAGTGGCCCGAGAGCTCGTTCGAACCGGGCAGAACGTGCTCGTCACGCGCACCGATCCCGAGCAGGCAGCGCACCTCGCGTACGAGTTCCCGCAGACCCGCTACGTCTCGCTCGCACGCGTCGCGACCATCGAGGTGCGCGCGATCACCCCACTCCCCTATGGACCCGTTGCGTTGGTCAGTGCCGGAACCGCAGATCTACCCGTGGCCGAGGAGTGCGCCGAGACGATGCGGGCGTTCGGGTTGACGTTCGAGCGCCTCTACGACGTTGGAGTCGCCGGACTGCACCGTCTCTTGGGTCGCCGGGAGGTCTTCGACCGTGCGGCGTTGGCCATCGTCGTGGCGGGGATGGAGGGAGCGCTCCCGAGCGTGGTCGGCGGCCTCGTGTCCATCCCAGTGATCGCCGTGCCCACGTCTGTGGGCTATGGAGTGGGGGTCTTTGGGCTAGCGGCCTTGGCGGGCATGCTCACGAGCTGCGCTGCCGGCGTCACCGTTTGCAATATCGACAACGGGTTCGGCGCGGCGTTCGCTGCCCTGCGCATCTTGCAGTCCGCGCCACGGTACAGGCTCGAGCAGAAGGGATCCGCCTGAATGGGTCACGTCGGCGAGGCCCCTGCGGTGGTGCTGATCGTCGGTACGGACACCGGCGTGGGCAAGACGTGGACCGGCTGTGCCCTGGCTCGGGCGCTGTGCCGAAGTGGCCGCCGAGTCGTAGCGGTCAAGCCACTGGAGACGGGATGCTCGGGGACCCCCACGGCGGCGGAAGACGGGGTCGCGCTTGCTCGCGCGACGGGGCAGACGGATCCTTTGCAAGCGCTGGTGCGATTTCGTGATCCCGTGGCTCCATCGGAAGCCGCCGACCGAGAGGGCAGGCGGATTGAATTCGAGGAGCTCGTTCGCCGCATCCGCGAGTACGCTGCCTGCGCGGAGATCACGTTGGTCGAAGGCGCCGGCGGCCTCCTGTCTCCGCTCACGTGGGAGCGCAGTGCGGTGGATCTGGCCCGAGCACTCGACGCGCGCGTTCTGCTCGTCGCGGCGGATCGACTGGGGACGATCAGTCACACCACAATGGCGCTGAAGGTCCTCGAGCTCAATCGATTGGAGACGGTCGGCGTGGTCCTCACCGCCCCCGAGGAACGGGACGCCTCGACTGGCTCGAATGCCGCGGCCATTTCGCGACTCTCGGGTTGTTCCCGTATCGTTTGCGCGCCGCGCACGCACGACCCGAAAGAGAGCTCGGACTGTATGGAGGAGGTTACCCGATGGCTGCATCTGGCATAGACCGCAAGAAGACAACCTCGAGCAAGGCGGCGGCGACTCGACCCGTGCGAGAGCCGGAGCTCGCGTGGACCTTTCTCACCAACCACGCACACGTCCTCCTGTGCCTTGCTCGGGAGCCAGGCGCGCGGATGCGAGACGTTGCCGATCTCGTTGGCATTACGGAGCGAGCCGTGCAGCGTATCGTCGCCGAGCTGGAAGAGGCTGGGTATATCGAGCGGAGTCGCGACGGTCGTCGGAATCGATACAGCGTCCAGGCCGATCTGCCACTTCGGCATCCTATCGAGAAGCACCGGCCTGTGTCTGCGCTAATCGCCCTCGTGCGAGGGCGCAACGCATTCGTGCGCGCGCGGCTGACGTCCGGCACGCGGTAGATCGACCAACGATGATGACCAATCAGGACCCCGATGGATCCATGTCGATCCCCGACGCCTTGCGCGCGATTCCGCAGTCACGGAGTGGAGATCCCGCAGGAGCGCACGATAGGGCGGACCCCGCTAGGATGACAGGTGATGGCGACGGGCCGCTCGACCCGCAGCAGGTTAGCGGCATCATCGCCAGGATCGTTCGGCCGGAGACGCGCGATCCGCCCTGGCGCGCCGCGGGAGCGAAAGAGTCTCGCCCAGATCCTGTGGGCTTCGTCGGCGTCCGTGAAACCCTGGCGACTCTGTTCGACTTGGATTCCGCTGGGCTGGTCGACCTCGGCCGCGTGCCACAGGGGCGCGTTGGCCAGAAGCTGATCGCGTTGCGCCATTTCATCGAAAATGGCGGCGTGTGGCTGCGCCACTTCGCGTGGCAGAACGGGTTGTGCGCGCGGCATCCAGAAGGGAACAGCGCGCAAGAGGACGATCGTCTCGAGGGGAAGGTTCACGCACTCTGGGCCGCGATCGAGGCGCTTCGCGGGCGAGTCGATGCACCCGACTCCGGATGGGTGGACACACTGTTTCGATCTCCGGGGCCGCTATCGGGCGATCTTCTCGAAGCAGAAGCGGTGGCGGCGCTCGTCACGCTCTCGCGTCCGCAAGCCCGGACGGCTGTGCGCGCTCGTCTACGCAAGCGGGCCAGTGCGCTCTTCGGCGATGAGCCGGCGCTCCTGGACCTCGTTTACCTCGCGTCCATCGAGCTCGATCGCTACCCGGCGACGTCCGTCTCTGCCGGGCAGCTGAAGTATATCCTGGTAGCAGACAAGGGAGAGATGGGCGTGCGCGCGGTGCGCGAAGCGGCGGCCCTCGGGAAGGTGCCGGTCGTGTTGCATAGTTTGGCGGACGACCGTCATGCCCTGCAGGTTCGGCTCGCCCATGACCACGGCGGCTTCGCGATTGGCCTCGAGGGATCGTTTCAAGAGACGTACGCGAGCTTCGTCCGGATGAGCGCGCGAATCGAGGAAGCGTTCCGCGATCGCTTTGCGGCCACCTGGCAGGATGAGGTGGCCCGCGCGGCGCTCTACCCCGGCTACGGTCCGCTCGCGGAGAACGCAGCGGCCATCTGCCACTTTCGACGGAGCGGCATCGTGTTTGTCGGCCCTACGCAGGACGTCGTCGAACGAGCCGGCGACAAGCGTCAGTTCCGCGCTCTCGTCGAGTTCGTAGCTCCGGAGGCGCTGATCCCCGGCATCGTGCTCGGCGAGCTGGACCCCGAGGCCATCCTGTTGCGGATCCGCGAGGCCCACGCGCTTGGGGAGATTGCATTCCCGGGTCGCATCAAGGCAGCCAACGGCGGAGGCGGCCGCGGCCAGGCCATCGTGGCCGCGGCGGAGGATCTAGACGCTGCTCTTCGGAAAGTGCTCGCCGAGATCGAGACCAACCGCTGGGGACCTGGCGTCATGTTCGAGCAGAACATTCCGGAGACCGTGCACCTCGAGGTTCAGGTGCTGCGTGATCGCTTTGGCAACACCCGTCACTTTGGAATGAGGGACTGCACGGAGCAGCGAGCCAGCCAGAAGATCCAGGAAGAGGCTCCCCCGGCGCTGCTCCGTGGGCGCCGCGAGTTGCAGTCCTGGATCGAGGCGAGGGCGGTCGAGATCGCCGACCGGGTCGGGTACGTGGGGGCGGGGACGATCGAGCTCATGTACAAGGCCTCCAAGGTCTACTTCCTGGAGATGAACACCCGTATCCAGGTCGAGCACCCGGTGACCGAGGCTTCGCACGGGGTGCGAGGCAAG
>JBKJQC010000612.1:0-3935 GCA_046593995.1 Polyangiales bacterium | reverse complement strand
CTCGGAAGGTGCATACCCGTCGCGGGCAAGCCGCGCGGCGGTCGCGTGGCGTGCGAAACCGGAAACGACGTCTGTAGCGCTCGCGCATGCGACGGGACCAAGGACACTCTGACCTGCGCCGGCTATGCCGCGGACACGACGGTGGCATGCGGCGCGAAGACGTGCACCGCGAAGGGCTTCCTACCGGAGGCCCGCTGTAGTGGTGCCGGGAAGTGCGCCGTCCCGCTCACGGTCTCGTGCGGCACGTTCGCGTGTCGCGACGACGGGTGCCTCGATACCTGCGCGGAAGCCAGTGACTGCGCGCAGGGGTTTCGCTGCGAGTCCGGCAAGTGCGTGCAAGGCGCGACGTGCACCGACGACAAGACCGCATCGGTCCCCAAGGATGGCGGCGATCCGCAGCGATGCGCGCCGTACTATTGCGGTGGCGACGGCCTATGCCGTGTCACGTGCGCGAGCTCGCTCGACTGTCAGGGTGGGGCCTCGTGCGATCCCAGCTCGCACGACTGCCGTGGCGGGGAAACCGTAGCGCCGGAGAGCGGCGGATGTGCGTTCGGCGGACACGCGGGCTCGACGGGGGCAGCGATCGCGGGCCTCGCGCTCGCAACGGCCGTCGGACGGCGCCGTCGCAGCAAGAACGAGTAGCGCGTGCAGCGTGCGCGGCGTCACACCCTCGCGCGACGACGTCGCGCGAGGACGCCCGCGATCGCGGCGAGTCCCAACGAGCCGAGCATCGAGCGCGTTGGCCGACCCGACGACCTCGCAGCCGCACCCTTGATCGAGCGCGTCGCTCTCCGACGTCGCGTCGCACGACTTGGTCGACGCAGCCTGGCAGACACACTGTTTGCAGACCGCATGGTCCTTCGCGAAGCCGTCCGCGCAGTTCGCGCTTTCGCCCGAGAGAAGTGGTTCTCGTCACCGACTGCGCGGACGCGCAGCGGACCTGCTCGCAGGACTCTCATTGCCCCTTGGCGATGGGGCGGACGCAGCGGAAGCCGATCGAAGCGAAGGTCTTCGGCAGCTTCGGCTCCAGTCGATGGATCCAGATCGTCGCCGTCCACTCGTCGGCCGCGTCGGGCCACTTGAGCGTCGCGAGCTTCTTCTCGAGGATCGGCTTCGCGCACGTCGTCGCGGCCGACTCGACGAAGCCGGCTTCGGAGGCGCCCGACACCGTCAGCTTCGCGGGATCGAAGCGGATGAGACGGTGCGGCGCGTGCGGGCACGTCTTGCCGTTGCAGCACTCGATCGGATCGTCGTAGCCGTCCGACGCGCGGCAGATCGGGTTCGCCTTGAGCGGCAGCTTGTACTCGACCTTCATCAGGTAGCCGCGCTCGTCGGTCGCCTTCTCGGCGCACGTCCCGAGGTCTGGCTTCGCCTCGGCGACCGCTTTGCCGAAGGCTGCACGCGAAGGCGCCGCTTCGTCGGTGGGGACCGACGAGAAGCCCGTGCGGAGGAACGTGACGGCCTCGCCGGATCCTTTGCCTCCCGGCGCGCAGCCACCCGTCGCGCACACCGGCTCGCGGTACGCGGCCGTCATCATCGCGAGGAGCGATGGCTCGGGCGACGCGAGCAACGGGAGCCCGCGCACGCCGCGGAAGGTGACGCCGCCGCTCTGCGTCCATCCTTCGTCCTGGTCCGGGAGATCGTCCTGGTAGACGTCGAGCGTCCACTCCTGCGCGTTGCCCATGAGGTCGAAGATCGGATCGTCACCCGGCGTGTGATCCTGATCGCTCGTCATCACGGGGACGATGGCGGCCTTGCTGCCGCTCGCGAACGCATGCGTCCGCTTGAGGTCGAGGCTCTCGCTCCCCCACGCGTACTTGCGGTGCTCCTTGCCGCGGGCTGCGTACTCCCACTGTTCCTCCGTCGGGAGGTTGCCGCCGATCGACTTGCAGTACGCGACGGCGGTCTGCCACGCGACGCCGGTCACGGGGATCGTCGCGCGATCCTTCCCCTCCTTCGGCGCATCCGTGGGTTTCACGAGCTTGCTCGCCTTGCCATCGGCCTTTTCCCCTTCCAAAAAGGCGTCGAGCTCGGCCCACGTGACCTCGTGTTGTTGGATCTCGTAGGGGGTGAAGGGCGCCGCGATCTTGCGCGCCGGTCGGAAGCCGCGGACGAGCGGAGACGCGGTGTCCGCGTCGACGCCGAGATACCAACCCTTCTTCGGCGGATCGACGCGGATCCACTTGTTGAGCGCCTTCGGTGCGGGCGCAGTGGAGCCTGCGCTCTCGGACGCAGCGACCGGATCGGTGTGGCTCCCGCCGAACAGCTTGATCGCGCCGATGATGAGCGCGCCGACCACCAGCACCGAGCCGAGGCCGATCGCGAACGATCCGCCGCCGGTCTTGCTCCCGGGCTTCGAGCTGCGCTGCGTCGGCCCGGTGTTCATCGGGATCGCCGCGCCCATCTGCTGAGGGGTGCTCGGCGAGTGCGACGGCTCCGGCGTCGCGCTCCGCGCGGGGATCCCGAACGCGGGGCTCACGAGCGGCGGCTGCGACGTGACCTGCACGTGCGGCGGCATCGCGCCCACCATCGTGCCGCTCGTACCTCCGTGCGCGTGCGGCGGCGGCGGCGAGTGCGCGTGCGCGTCTGGGAACACCATCGTGCCGGAGGCCTGCTGCTGCGGGTACGAGGGCTGGTGCCCGTACTGCTGCTGCGGCGGCTGCGGCGTGTACGGCGGCGCGTATTGCGGCGGGGTCTGTCCGGAGGGCTGCGTCCCGTGCTGCGGGTAGGGCGAGACCGGCGGCGACATCGGCGAATAGCCGCCGGAGTTCCACCCCTGCGTCGCGTTCGCGTCGGACTGCGGGGTCTGCGGCGAGTGCCGCGTCGGGGGGCCGCCGAGCAGCGGCGCGAGCGTCGCGTAGGCCTCGTTCGCGTCGACGTGACGATGGTTCGGATCGCGATCGACCGCGCGCATGAACCACGCATCGAAGCCGGCCGGCACGAGGTGTGCGACGCCGAGCTCCGCGGCGCGGTGCGAGGGCGCGACGATCGGCTTCACGAGCATCTCGGTGAGGATCACCCCGACGTTGTTCGGGCAGCGATACGCCTCGATCCAGTAGTACTTCCCGGTCAGCATCCGGAACGCGAGGAGCCCGATCGCCCACACGTCCGTGGCGGGGACGATCCGATTGCTCGCCTCGGTCTGCTCCGGTGCCATCCACAGGGGCGTGCCGATCGCGGCGGTCGCCATGCGCGTCGCCTTGGCCTCGGCCACGACCTTGGCGATCCCGAAGTCGAGCACCTTCACCGCGAAGGGCGCGCCGACGCGGCGTGAGCGCGAGATGAAGACGTTCTCCGGCTTGAGATCGCGATGGACGATGCCGGCGCGGTGCGCCGCGCCGAGCGCGTGGCAGAGCTGCTGGAGGAGATCGTTCGTCTCGGCCGGCGGGACGGCGCCGCGTTCGAGCTTGTCGTAGAGCGACTCGCCCTCGAGGAGCTCCATCGCGAGCCACGGCGTGCGAAGGGCCTCGTCGAAGCCCGCGTCGACCACCTCGACGACGTGCTCGCTCTCGATGCGGCCGCCGACCTGCGCTTCCTGGATGAAGCGATCCCGCAGCTGTGGGTCCCCGAGCAGCTCACCGTGCATCACCTTGAGCGCGCGCTGCTTGCGCGTCGTGACGTGCTCGGCGACGAACACCGCGCCCATGCCGCCCTCGCTGAGCGGCCGCACGATCCGGTACGCACCGGAGACGATCGTGCCGGGGCCGAGCTGGCCGTGCGCGGTCATGTTGTGGCGATGGTACCGCAGTCGGTCGTCGGTCGTCAGTCGCAGTCGTGCAGGACGAGATCGTCGATGGGTCGATGGGTCAGTGTGTCGATGTGTCGAGACGTCGAACGAGAGGTCGACAGTCGACAGTCGACAGTCGACAGTCCGAGACGAGACGAGACGAGACGAGACGAGACGAGACGAGACGGCTGGCGTCGCTCTCGCGCCT
>JBKJQC010000503.1:0-16020 GCA_046593995.1 Polyangiales bacterium | reverse complement strand
GCTCCGAAGCAGGCGACTGCACCAGCGTCGACATCCGACCGCTCGACTCCATCTACCGCCCCTCGGTCGACGTCCTCTTCGAGTCGGCGGCGGCGCTCTGGGGGGCCCGCACCGTCGGGGTCGTGCTCACCGGAATGGGCGACGACGGAACCTCGGGCGCGCGCAAGATTCGCGAGGCCGGCGGCACGATGATCACGGAGGCCGAGTCCTCGTGCGTGGTCTACGGCATGCCCCGCTCGGTGCGCGATGCGGGGCTGTCGAACGAGGAGGTTCCGCTCGATCAGATCGTCGCCGCGATCGTACGAAGACTCTGACCGCCGCCGTCGATCGGCAGCGTGACTCGGAACGTCGTGCCGGCTTCCGCCGTGCTCTCGAGCTCGACGCGCCCACCGTGCGCCTCGGCGAGCCCTTTCACGAGGGTCAGCCCGAGCCCCCACCCTTTGTGACCGCTGCTGATCGCGGAGTCGGTCCGCCGATATGCTTGGAAGAGCGTCGCCTGATGCTCGGCGGAGATCGGCGTCCCTTCGTTGTGCACCTCGATGATCGCAGCGCCGTCCATCTTCCGGAGCGCGATGCGAACGGTTCGCGCGGGCGCTCCATACTTGATCGCGTTCGTCGCGAGGTTCTCGAGGATCCGCCGGAGTCCCGCGCAGCTCCACTGACCTTCGATCGGGCCATCGCACTCGAGCCGGAAGCGATCGCCGTGGATGGTGCTGAGATCCTCGAGCGTCTCGGTCGCGATGGCGTCGAGCGAGCAGGGCGCGATGTCGATCGGGATCTTCTCGCCGGCGCCGATCCGATTCGCGTCGAGGAGATCGCGGATCATGTTCTCGGTCCGGTCGACGCTGTCGGCGATGCGCACGGACATCTCGCGCACGATGTCGGGATCGTCCGCGCGCTTCCCCAGCAATCGCGCCGTCAGCTTCGCCGCGGTGAGCGGAGTGCGGAGATCGTGTGAGAGCGTGACGACGAAGCGCTCGCGGATCTCGCGTTCGGATCGCAGCTCGGCGAGCGCGTGCTCCAGCCGCTGGCGCGCGAGCACCTGCGCCGTCGTGTCCATGCCCCAGGTCATGACGCCATCGACCTCGCCGGCTGGATTCCTCCGCGCGACGTAGGTCGCGTCGAAGTAGCGGAGCTCGCTCCCGATCCGCAACGGTAGCTCCACGATCTTCTCGGAGTTGCCCGTTCGGTAGACGCGCTCGAACAACGCGAACAGCCCGGATCCTTCGACGTCCGGGATCACGTCGCGCAGCCGCTTCCCGGTGAAGTCTCCGCCGAGGATCTGCTGGTTCATGGGGTTCAGGTACTCGTAGACGAACTCGGGCCCACCGAAGATCGCGACGAACCCTCCGGTCTGCTCGAACAGGCGGGCGAAGTTCTGGCGCTCGAACTCGAGGTCGTACGTGGCGCGCGCCGCCGCGTTCCTCGCGTCGACCTCATCGGAGATGTCGATCACCAGGCACGTCACCGCATGGACGTTCCCGCGGGCATCACGGAGCGCGGTGTAGCTCACGTCGAAGTAACGCTGGCGGACGTTCCCCTCGGCGTCGGGAAGAGCGACCGGCATCTCCTTCCACATGAAGGGCTCCCCCGTCTGGTAGACGCGGTCGATGATCGCGAAGACGTGCGCGCCTTCCTCCGGTGTGAACGCTTCGCGAAGGGTCTTGCCGAGGATCTCTCGATTCACGAATCTCTCGTAGAGCTCGTTCGCGAACGTGAACCGGTGATCGGGCCCGCTCATCACCCCGAAGGGGACGGACGCTTGCATGAACACGTCGTACAGGTCCGGCCGCGCACGCTCTGCCTCGGCCCCCCGAGCCTCTGCCATGGCACCTCCACCTCGCGCCACCTCGCGCCACCTCGCGAACGAGCCGAGCGTGCTTCGTTCGACGCGCGGGGTCCTACCCCGTGGCGTCCATCGGAATGATCGAGGACGAGATCGCGGTCGCGACGGCCGACAGGAGCGCGTCGAAGTCGAAAGGCTTCGCCACGAGCTCGATCCCGAATCGGCGTGCGACCGCAGGCGCCGCCTGGGCGGCGGACACGAGCACGACGGGCACCGTGCGCCCTTCGGTCGTCAGGCGGATCAGGAGATGTTCGCCGGTTCCGTCGGGCAGGTTGAAGTCGAGGAGGATGCACGCGAGCCCGACGTCGGAGAGCGCGGCGATGCCTGCGGCGAGCGTCAGCACGCAAAGCGCGTCGTAGTCGTCCGAGAGCAGATCGCAGAGCGTCTCGCTGAGCACCTGGTCGTCTTCGATCACGAGCACGCGCGGCTTGAGCACGGTCGTCGATTCTAGCAGCGCTACGAGCGTCAGACGATTCCTCAGCCGAGCGCAGGCGGCGATGCGGGTCTTGACCGAGGAATGTCGTACGTTCGCCGCGACGAGCGTGCGGACGCACGAGGGTGTTCGTCGTCGACGACGACCCGGCGCGGCCCTACGACGTCGTGTTCTGCGATGTGAACATGCCGTCGATGCACGGAGGGAGTTCGCGCAGGCGCTCGTCGACGCCATCGAGCGCGTCCTGAAGACGGATCAAGCGCGCGCGCACCGCTGATCACTCGCCGCGCGCGACGCATTGACGTACAGCTCCTCGCGTGAAGCCCCCGAGCGATCGGTTCCGAGACCCCACGCTCGGTGACGCCCTCGACGCCGCGATCGCGGCGGCGCCCGGCGCGCGCGCGCCGCTCTACGACAAGCTCCGTCGCGCCGCCGGCCTCCCGGGGCCACGCATGAACGACGCGCTCGTCCGGGCGTTCGCTGCGGAGGTCGCGCGGAGAGGCGCGGCCGCGGACGGGCTGCTCGCGGCGATGCGCGCGCTGCACCCGGACGTGGCGCCCTTCGGTCACGTCGACGAGTTCCTCGCCATCCTCGGGACGGCCGGGGTCGGGGCCCGCGCTGCGACGGATGCGACGGTGCGATCGCAGCTCCTCGAGAACCTCAAAGAGGACGCCGCCGACATCCGCTCGCGCGTCCGCGACGAGGTCTCGCGCGCGCTCGGCATGATCGCGCTCGCCGCAGGGCCTGGCTTCGCGCGGACGCTCGTCCGGTGGGTCGACGACGACGAGCCGTACCTCGCGCGTGCGGTCGCCGCCGCCCTGAAGGAGACGGATGTCCTGCTCCTGTTCGGGCCGGAGGAGACCGCTGCTCTCGTCGACGCGGCGCTCGCGCGCGTGCACCGCGAGCATCGCGGCGGCCGCCGACACGACAGTTACCGTCGCCTCGTCCGCGAGCTCGAGGTCGCGTGCGGCGCCGCCGTCACTCGTCATCCGACCGTCGCCGACGTGCTCGAGCGTCACGCCGCCACCGACGACGAAGACGTCCGCGGTCTCGTCGAGGTCGCAGCGAATGCGCTCCGCAAGGGGCGCGTCCAGGAGCGCGCGGCGCAGCTCGACGCGGCGATCGCGAAGACCAAGAAGCCGTCGCGCGATCCGCGCTGGGACCGACTTCCCGGCAAGCGCGGCCGCGGAAAGCGTTAGCGCGCGAGGGGTGGTTCCGCAGGGCAAACGCGATCTCGCGGCGTCCGGTGCATCGATCGTGGTGCCCCTGATGAACGACCGTCGCGCGCGTATTCTCGTCATCGCGGAGACGCCGCGGCTCCGCATGCTCGCGGTCGCCGCGCTCGACGTCCTCCGCTTCCACGTCGTCGTCGCCACGGGCACCGACGGTGGAATCGCCGCGCTCCAGCACGAGGGGCCGTTCGATGTGATCCTCCACGCTGGGAGCGACGAGCACCTCGACGCACTCGCGCGCGCGCTGCCGGCCAGCACCACGCTCGCAGTCGTGGGGGATCCGCTGAAGCTCGGGAGCGTGCCCGCACGCGCCGTCGTCGTCGGGCCTCCGTCCGATGCGCACGCGCTCTGCGCGCTCGTCACGTCGCTCGCGAGCACCGATTCGCATCCGCTCCCGGCGTAAGCGCCCAAAACGAGAGACCGCGCACGCTCGAGAGATCCTCGAGGTGCGCGGCTGCGCGTGCGACGTGTCGATCAGTCCGCGGGGAAGCGACGACGACGACGCGGGACGCCGGCGCCCTTCTTCGCAGCCGCGCGCGCCTCTTCGCTGGTCCAGCGGTATGCAGTCCCGCGCTCGTGCGGGATCTTGCCGGCCTGGGTGGCTGACTCGGACGTGAACTTGTTCGCCGTTCCGCGCTCGTGAGCCATGCGTCCACCCTTGCTCCCGAGCGCCTTGCGCTGCTCCGGGGTCATCGCGGCAAAGCCGCGCGGGCGACGCTCTTCCTTCGTGTTGTCTGCCGGGTCGGACATGTCTTGATGGCTCCCTGCGTTGCGTGGGTCTGGGGCCTTCGCAGCGATCGTGCCGGCCTTCGCTAGCGGCTAGGCGACGACGCGCGGCTAGTTATCCACATGTTGTCCGCACGCGCGGCGCAGCGAGGATGATCTGCGGGTCTGGATCGTGTTTGAGTCACGAAGCCCAATTATCCCAAAAACTGAGGTCAAGCTTTCGTGTGACGAAAACGCGATGCAAGCGCGCAAGTTCGGTACAGAACCGCGCCCGCGCCCTGCATTGTGTGCAACAACACCGCTCGTGTTGAGCATATTTGCATCGATGCGTCGTGGGCAAAGGGAGCTAGGTTGCGACGCTTGGCGCCAGTTGTCCCGCCTGGAGCCCTGCTGGCGATCGTCCGCGGCGAGGATGTTCCCGCCGTGATGCGAGCGCTCGGCGACCACGCGGCGCGGCTCGTCGATGCTGCCGTGGTCGGGCTCGACCTTTCCGCTGGACGTCCGAGGTATGCCGCGGGGGTCGAGCCGCTGCGGCTGGCTCTCGCGCGCGGTGAGCTCGACGCCGCGATCGTGCAGGGGAGGGCGTCCCTTGCACTTCCGCTCGAGGTCGCGTCGCAGCGCCTCGGCGAGCTGGTGGTCTACGGGAGCGTCGCTGCCCTCGACGACGCGCGCGAGGCGTTGACCGATCTCTCGTCGGCTGCAGCGCACGTCCTCGCGCTCATGCTCGCAGCGCGCGCGGCGGAGGACCGTGCGGCCTTCGCGGAGCTCGCGTCGGCCGCAGTCGAGTCGCTCGTCACCGAGACCGCGCTCCCGACCGTGCTCCTCTCGCCCGAGCTGCACGTGACGGCGACCAACCGGGCGTTCGATGCGCTGATCGGACGTACCATCGACGACGTCTTCGGCAAGACGCTGAAGCGCGTCGGCGCTCCCGCTGCCCAGGAGCTCGAGATGGTCGTCGAGCGCGTGGCGCGCGACGGGCGCGCGGAGCGATCGCTGCTCGTCTCGACGGACCACCCGTGGCTCGATGCGCGGCGCACGTTCCACGTGGGCGCGCACCCGGTCCGCGCGTCGTCGGGCGAGCCTCTCGGCGTCGGGCTCACTCTCGACGAGGCGAGCGCGCGGGCCGCCGTGCACGACGCGGCCCGCCTCGTGGCGGACACGATACCCCGCATGGTCGTCGCCGCAGACGCGACCGACGCCTGCGACGCGCTCATCGCGTTCTCGACTTCCGTCGGCGATGCGAGCTTCGTGCACCTGGTCGGCCCTCGTCGCGTCGTCGCAGCATCGTTCGGCGACGCGCCCCGGCTCGCCGCCGCGGAGGCTCTCGCCGATGCGCTCGGAGGTGCAGGGAGACCGCGCGCCATCCCGCTCGTGCTCCGGACGTTGCGACGCGACGCGCTCGATCCCGACGACGTCGGTCTGCTCGCCGCCGGAGATCCGAAGCTGCGCGCGCTGTTCGAGACGCTCGAGGTCTCTGCCGCGCTGTGCGTTCCGATCGGGGCGCACGGGTGCTTGACGATCGTGCGTGGGCCGCGCCCGTTCGACGTGACGTTCGGGGACGTCGTCGCGCGCGCCACCGAGGACGTCGCCCGCGTCGCCGCCGCGGCGATGGGCCGCGCGCGCGTCATCGGCGAAGCGCACCAGACGATCGGGCTCCTCCGCGACTACGCCTCGGCGCTCTCGCGCGAGGTCCGCGACTCGGTGACCGCGCTCTCCACGCGCCTCTTCCTCGCCGAGCGCGCCGAGCCGACGGACGTCCGCGGGCACGTCGATGCGCTGCGCAAGAACGTCGATCGCCTGCGCGACGCGCTCCTGCGCATCGCGCCCCCTCCAGCCGTCGCGCGCGTCGCGAAGGTGCGCCGCTTCGCGCTCGTCGACCTGGTGCAGCGGGTCCTCGACGTGGAACGCGCGCGCATCGCGCGGCGCTCTCTCGAGCTGACCACCGCGTTCGAGCCGATCGAGATCGAAGGAGACGCGGAGCAGCTCGCGGAGGCTGCGCGTGCGATCCTGCGGCACGTGATCGACGCGGCGCCGAAGCGCGCGCTCGTCTGCGTCCGCGTCGAGCGCACCTCCCGCGAGGCCACGGTCACGATCAGCCACACCGGCGCGGGCTTCTCGATCGAGGAGGCCCGTCGCGTGTTCGACGCGCACTGGTCGCAGCCCGACGGCCGGGGTCGTGCGCTCGTGCTGGCGCGCTCGATCGTCGAGGCGCACGGCGGGCGGGCGTGGATCGAGAGCGCACCGGACGCAGGTGCGGCCTATTGCTTCGCCGTCCCGATGCGCGTCAGCAGTGCCGCTTGATCTCCCGGAGCAGCTCGTCGCAGTCGAACGGCTTGCGTAGACACGCCGTGACGCCGAGCGACGCCGCGGTGATCGTCGGATCGACGGTGACGACGATCGTCGGAATGCCGGCGAGCGCAGGGTCCTCCGCGAGCAGGTCGCGGAATCTGCGGCCGTCCATGTTCGGCATCATCAGATCGAGGAGGATCACCCGGGGTCGCAGCCCATCGCGGAGCGCGGCGAGCGCCTTTGCGCCGTCGGCGGTGCTGACGACGCCGTAGCCCATCGCGCGGAGCAGCGTCTCGAGGGTCTCTCGGACGTCGATGTCGTCTTCGACCACGAGGATCTGAGCGCCGATCACGTGCCCCCTTCGAAACGACACGGGAGCTCGACGATGAACTCCGCGCCGTGATCCTGCTCGCTCACCACGTAAATGGTTCCCCCATGAGCTTCCACGATCTGGCGGCAAATCCACAAGCCGAGGCCGAAGCCGCCATAGTGCTTTGCCGGTACCGCGCGCTCGAAGCGCTCGAAGATGCGTGGATTTGCTTCTGAAGCAACGCCGATGCCACTGTCGCGCACAGAGAGTCGAGCGCGCTCACCGTCGCGCGTGACGGCGAGGACCACGGGCTCCCCGCGACCGTACTTCACCGCGTTCGACACGAGATTGGTCACGACCTGCGTCAGGCGGAAGGCGTCCCAACGCCCCATCACCGGCCCCGAGGCAACGACGCGCAGCCCTCCCGGTCCGAGGTCGTGGTGGAACCCGGCGACCACGTCGCGCACGATGACGACCAGATCCACCTCGGTACGCTCGATCGGTATACGCCCCGAGCTGAGGCGTGCGACGTCGAGGAGCTCGTCGACCGATCGCTCCAGGCGGGCGACCTGTCGCGACGCGGTGCGGGGGTCGATGGGCGATCGGTCTCCGAGCTCGGCCATCGTCCACAAGCACATGCGGAGCGTGGTGAGCGGGGTCTTCAGCTCGTGGCCTGCGGCCGCGAGGAACTCGTCGCGGACGCGGATGGCGTCCTGCGCTTCGCGAAAGAGGCGCGCCGATTCGAGCGCGACCGCTGCGCGGCGCACGAGGTCGGAGACGATGACCGTGTCGCTCGCCGTCGGCGCGGCGCGTTCGCGGTCACGCAGCAGGGTGAGGACGCCGGGATGCCGCCCGCGTAGGTCGAGCGGGACCTCCTCGCGCTCGGCCGTCGGCAGATCCGCGCGGACCGAGAGCACGCGACGCCGTGACGCGCCTTCGCCGACGTCGATGGTGCAACCGTCCGCGAACGTCGGGACGAAGATCCGGCCGACGTTGTCGAGCGTGGTGTCCCAATCGAGCGACGACGACAAGAGCTCGGTGGCCGCCGCCAACGCGGAGAAACGCTGCACTTCACGCTGCTCGGCGACGTAGAGCTGCGCGCGCGCGAGCGCATGCCCGATGTGCCGCGCCATCAGCTCGAGGAACGCGCGGTCCTCACGGCCGAACGTCATCGTCGAGGAGAACGTGAAGAGCACCGCGCCGATCGAGCGCGCGTCGATCTGCACGGGCAGCGCGGCGAACGCGCGCACCGTCGGCGCAAGCTCGGGCACGACGGTCGGATGCGCGCGCGCGATCGCTCCTGGCGTCGAGCGGAACGCCGGCGTCCCGCGCGCGGCAGCGACGAGCGGGTGACCGTCGGTCCGCGACACGATCTGACCCGCGCGTACGCCGACGCGGACGCCGCCGACGGCGACGACGCGCAGGCCTGCCGGCTCCTCGAGCGCGAACGCGCCGCCCGACGCACCTGCGGCGGGGAGCGCGAGCTCGACGATCACCTGGGCCACACCCTCCGGAGTGACGGCCTCGCTGAGGGCTGCCGTGAGCGTGTGCAGCCAGCCGGTGCGCTCCTCGCGGATGCGCGCGCCGAGCCGCGCGCGCGCGTGCCCCTCGTCGAGCGCCGCGTGGCGCCCGAGCTCGACGCTCCGCTCCGTCAGGCGCCTCAGGAGCGACACGTCATAGGTGCGGATCGGCGGCGCCGTCGCGTGACGAACGATCGTCACCGTCCCGATGACCCGCCCGCCGACCGTGAGCGGAGCGACGAGCACCGCGCCGACGTCATGGCGCTCGAGCGTGGGGTCCTCGACGAACCCGATCCACGCGGGGGCCGAGTGGCCCGGTCGAACGAGCAGACGCATCTCTTTCGAGCGCAGCGAAGGGGCGTAGCGCGGGTCGCTCGCCGAGGCCGGCTCGCTGCAAGGGAGCGGCGTCTCGTCGTCGCCTTCTTCGATGCGGACGTTGGTCACGGGCATCAACCGCATCCCGTCCTCCGTGAGGAGGTGCACGACGCAAGCTCCGCCCATCACGGTCGCGACCTGTCGCGCGATGCCTGCGGCTGCGCCCGCGACGCGCCCATCGTGCTCGAACGGCAGCAGTGGAGCGGCTGCGCTCGTCGTCGAGAGCCGAGCTTCCGCGAGCGCGACGAGCTCCGCCGCGAGCTGGCCGTCGTCGAGCGTCGTCACGAGCACCGACGTCACGCCGTCGAGCGCGAGGGGCACCACATGCACCGAGCCCCACGCGGCGTGCGGAATCGAGCGTGCCTCCGAGCGCACCGCCGCTGCGGACACCGCATCTGAAATCTCGGAGTCCGCGAGGATGCGGTTGAAGCGCTCGAGCTCGATCCCGTCGGACACGACGTTCGATCCCGCCATCGTCGTGCTCGCGGCCGGCAGCACGACCGCGAAGCTCGCGCCCGCATCGACGCACGCGCCGCACAGTGCACGCGCGACCTCGAGCGGCTCGCGGGCGGCAAGGAAGCGTTCGGACACGGGAACCGATGGTGCGACGCACGGCACGACCTGGCAACCGCAACCGTCTCCGCCACCCCGCCATCACTTCTCGTTCGTCCGGCACGAACAGGGAGCACGAGCATGAAACGCGACCTCGTCGTAATCGGCGCGTCCGCCGGGGGCATCGAAGCCCTGCGCACGCTCCTGGCGCATCTACCCGCGAGCTTCCGCGCGGCGATCCTCGTCACGGTGCACCTCAATCCCGCCGCGCCGAGCATGCTCCCGATGCTCCTCGGCAAGGCGGGTCCACTGACCGCGGTCGCCGCGCACGACGGGATGCGCATCGAGCCCGGCCGCATCCACGTGAGCGTCCCGAACCACCATCTGCACGTCGACGGCGAGAACCTGCGACTCGACCCGGGCGCGCGCGAGAACGGCTTTCGGCCCGCGATCGACCGTCTGTTCCGCAGCGCGGCGGTGGCGTATGGCGCACGGGTGATCGGTGTCGTGCTGTCGGGCATGCGCGACGACGGCATCGAGGGCCTCGCCCTGATCAAGCGGCTCGGCGGCGTCGCGCTCGTGCAGGATCCGGAGGAAGCCGTCTTCGCCGCGATGCCGAAGAGCGCGATCGCCAACGTGAAGGTCGATCGCGTGCTCCCCACGAGAGAGCTCGCGGCGGCGATCCACGCATACGTGGAGCAGGATGGGCCAAAGACGATCGAGGGGGAGGCGATGGCGACACGAGATCCCGCCGAGGGCGAAAAGGACGTCGAGCTACGGACGTTCCTCTGCCCGGACTGCGGGGGCGTCGTGCATGAGCTGCAGGAGGAAGGGATGCTTCGCTACAAGTGTCGTGTCGGGCACAAGTACTCGTCGGACAGCATGGTGGAGGGGCACGCGCGCGCCGTCGAAGGAGCGCTGTGGGCCGCGGTCAACGCCCTCCTCGAGCGCCGAGATCTCTCGACGCGCATCGCGACGCGCGCACGAAGCCAGGGACACAGCGGAATGGCGCGTCGCTACGAGGAGCTGGCCACTGAAGCCGATCGAAACGCCGAGCAGATCCGTTCGGTGCTCCTGTCGATCGCGCCGGGTCTCGGGATTCCCTCGGAGGAGGGCGTCCGCGGGAACGGCTCCAGTGCGGGCGCCGGACCATGACGGCGCCGGCGCCGTGATGGCGGCCGCGTCGTCGCCGTGCGACGAATGACGCGTGAGCGCCGACACGACCGACGCGGAATCGCTGGAACCTACGTCGGAGCACGCGGCGCCAGCGCAGGCACACCGCGGATACTCCAACGTGGTCGTCGTCGGCTCGTCGGCCGGCGGCATCGAGGCGCTCGTCACCATTCTCGCCGCGCTCCCGTCGGACTTCGCGGCGCCCATCGTCATCGCGCAGCACCTCGACCCTCAGCGCCCGAGCCAGCTCGGCGCCGTCCTCGAGCGGAAGAGCACGATCCCCGTGAGCGTCGTCGAGAAGCCGACGAAGCTCGAAGCGGGGCGCGCGTACGTCGTCGCATCGAACCGACACGTGACGATCCACGATGGCTACGTCACGCCGGAGGGAGACCACGCCGGTCGTCCACGCCCTTCGATCGATCTGCTGCTCTCGACCGCTGCCGCGTCGTACGGCGAGAACCTGATCGCGGTGATCCTCACGGGCTCGGGGAGCGACGGCGCGGCCGGCGCCCTCGACGTGAAGCGGCAGGGAGGCACGATCGTCATCCAGAACCCGGAGACGGCGCGCTTCCCGTCGATGCCGCTGGCGCTTCCGCCGACGGCGGTCGATCACGTCGCCGACCTCGAACAGATCCCTGCGCTGCTGACCGCGCTGGTCGGCGGCATCGACCTCCCGCCCGGCGACGAGGACAGCGCAGAGGGCGTGCGCGCGATCCTCGCGCTGGTCGGCACGGCGACGGGGGTCGACTTCTCTGCGTACAAGGAGTCGACCATCCACCGTCGGCTCGTCCGGCGGATGGTGGTCACGCACCAGGAATCGCTGCAGAGCTATCACCGGTATCTCGAGCAACATCGCGAGGAGGTCCAGCGCCTCGCGGTGGCGTTCCTCATCAAGGTCACCGAGTTCTTCCGCGACGCAGAAGCGTTCGCGTTCCTCCGCGAGCGCGTGCTGCCGCAGCTCATCGAGCGCGGGCGCACGCAGGGGCGCGTCCTCCGCATGTGGTCGGCGGGGTGCGCCACCGGCGAGGAGCCGTACTCGCTCGCGATGCTCGTCGCCGACATGCTCGGGGACGAGCTCCCCGAGTGGAGCGTGAAGATCTTCGCGACGGACCTCGACGAGGAGTCGATCGCCTTCGCGCGTCGCGGCCTCTATCCGGAGAATGTCCTCGACAAGCTCCCTGAAGACTATGCGCGTCGCTTCTTCGAGCGCTCGGACGCCGGCATGATGGTGAGCAAGCAACTGCGCCAGATGGTCATCTATGGGCAGCAGGACATCGGCAAAGGTGTCCCGTTCCCGCGGCTCGACCTCGTCGTGTGTCGCAACCTCCTCATCTACTTCAAGCCGGAGCTGCAGCAGCACGTCCTCGACTTGTTCGCGTACTCGCTGAGCGGCGCAGCCGGCTACATGTTCCTCGGCAAGGCCGAGACGGCGCGCCCCGCGAGCGGTGCCTTCGAGATGATCGACAAGCGGTGGAAGGTCTATCGCTGCACGAGGCCTGCGTTGGCGACGCGTCCGGCGCAGCAGCCCCCAGGGGCCTTCTCGCTCGACGGGCGCACGACGATGCGCGCTCGCGAGCGGCACGTCGCCGACGCGCCGTCCCCCTCGGACCCCGAGCTCGCGCAGCTCCGTCGGTTCAACGAGCTCCTGCTCCGGCTCGTCGCCGTCGGCGTGGTGGTCGTCGACCGCAACTACCGGCTCGTCGCCATCAACCAGGCCGGCCGCAGGCTGCTCGGCGTGCGCGAGCTCGGCCACGAGCAGGACTTCCTCCACGCGGTCCGCGGGCTGCCCTACGGCGCGGTGCGCGAAGCCATCGACACGGTGTTCCGCGAGCATGGGGTCGCGCAGCTCGACGAGATCGAGCTCGACAGCGTGGGCGGGAGCGCGCGTCGGTTCCTCACGCTCTCGTTCGCCTACGCAGCGCAAGAGTCCCCCGGCGGGGAGGTCGCGCTCGTCACCGTCCTCGACGGCAGCGAGGCCGTGAACGCACGTCACTCCCTCGAGGCGATTCGCGCGGAGCAGAGTCGGCTCGTCTCGGAGCTCACCTCCGCGAACAAGCGGCTCTCGGAGATGAACAAGGATCTCCAGGACGCGAACGAAGAGCTGCAAGCCACCAACGAGGAAATGACGCTCACCCAAGAGGAGCTGCAGGCGTCGAACGAAGAGCTCGAAGCCACCAACGAGGAGATCCAGGCGACGAACGAAGAGCTCGAGACGAACAACGAGGAGCTGCAGGCGACGAACGAAGAGCTCGAAGCGACGAACGACGAGCTCTCGGCGCGCACGCAGGAGCTGCAGGAGGTCGCGCGCACGCTCTCGAGCGAGCGGGTGCGCTTGACCGAGATGATCGAGCTCGCGCCGATGCACGTGCTCGTCCTGCGCGGCGTGTCACTCGTCCTCGAGGCGTGCAACCCGCGCTTCGCGAAGCTCCTCGAAGGGCAGGACTGGCTCGACCATCCGCTCGAGGACGTGGTCCGCGGGTCGGATTTCGGCGCGCTCGTGCCCCCGATCCGAGATGCCTTCTGGAACGACCGCGCGTCCGAGCAGGTCCACGTCCAGCTCGGGCCGCATGCACTGAATTGTACGATCGTTCCGACGCACGACGCCGTCGGGAAGGTCGACGGGGTCGTCGTGTTCGGCTCGGAGCCGCTGTGACGATCTCTCCGTGCGACCCGACTAGGGGACGAGCCATCCCAGGTGCCTCCCTACGATGACTTCCAGCTCCTCGGGTCCGCGGCCTCGCCCGGCCGGCACTGCGCTCGTCATCGAGGATGACGACGCGCTGGGCCCGAGCATGACGGAGTACCTCGAAGAAGAGGGGTATCTCGCGCATTGGGTGCAGACGCTCGCGGAGGCGCGGGGCTTCCTCGCGACGCGCGCGTACGACGTGTTGATCCTCGACCTCTCGCTCGCCGCGGAGTTCGGGGGTGATCTGCTCAAGGAGCTCGCCCCGGCGGAGGTGGCCCCGGCGACCGTGGTCGTATCGGCGTTCGCGCTCGCGCCGATCATCGCGCAGCGCTTCGACGTCGAGCTCGTGCGCAAGCCGTTCGATCTGGATGCGCTCGGAGCAGCCGTCGCCAAGGCGCTCGCCCAGCGCAAGCGTCCGCGACTCATCGCCTGAGCGCCAGAGCGACAAACGGTTTGAAGACCCGAGAAGACACGAGAAAACACGGAGGCACGGAGACACGGAGGCTCACGGAGGTCGGGCAGTGCTGCCGCGGGCTTCGCACCTAGGTCGCCCTCGCTGAGGAAAACAGGGACACCTGGTGGCAGGCGAGACTAGCCTCGCAACGGAGACGTCACGACCGGCAGACGGCTGGGTCCTCCGCGCCTCCGTGCCTCCGTGTTCAATCTGGGGTGCGCAAACGGATCGGCGCTCTAGGCCGCGGCTCACGCGCTCGACACTCCGCCCACGGCGACGTCTGGAAGCATCTTGGCGACCGACGACAGCAGGTCGTCCAGCTCGAACGGCTTCACCATCACGTGGATGCGCTGCGAGCGGAGGATGGCGGGCTCGACGTAGCGAAGGTTCGTCGTCACGAGGATGATCGGCAGCTTCGTCGTTTCGGGGCGCAGGCGCAGCCGCTGGACGAAGTTGAGCGTCTTGCCCTCGTCGCCCGGGGGCGCGTCGATCATCAACAGATCGGGCCCCGCCGAGAGCACGTCCGCGAAGACTCGCTCGAGCTTGGTCTCGACGACGTATCCCGCCTCGGCGAGGAGATCGCGGAACGCATCGACCAGGTCGGGATCGTCGTCGAGGAGCAGGATTTTCGCAGCCATGCCGAGCCTCCCCGAGCGTCGCGACGCCCGTTCGAGCTTTGGAGGCCGCGCATGCGCATCGGTGGCGGCCGGATTGCCGTGACGCGCTCGCGTCCCCTGCGATAACCTCGCCGGTCCAAAGGGAATCGTCTCCGATGAATCGTAGCCTGAAGGTAGTGCAACCTCGCGAGATCCACGGGTCCACGCTGCGGAAAGACGCGTGGTGGACCGAGCCGCTCACGTTCGCCCTCGTCCTCGGGAGCTTCACCATCTACGCGACCTGGGCCGCGCTGCAGAACAAGCACTACTTCGCCGCGCCGTACCTCTCGCCGTTCTACTCGCCGTGCGTCGCGGAGAACTGCGCCGAGGTCACCGTGCCGCTGCTCGGCAAGTGGTGGAACCTCTCGCCGGCGTTCTTGATCCTGTGGGTCCCCGGCGGGTTCCGCGCGACTTGTTACTACTACCGCCGCTCGTACTACCGCGCGTTCTTCGGATCGCCGCCGGGGTGCGCGGTGCGCGACATCGGCAAGACGTACAAGGGCGAGAGCGCGTTCCCCTTCATCCTGCAGAACATTCATCGCTACTTCTTCTGGCTGTCGCTGGTGATCCTCGCGTTCCTCTGGTTCGACGCGTTCCACGCGTTCGACTTCGGCGGCAAGTTCGGGGTCGGCGTCGGCTCGCTGGTCTTGACCGCGAACGCAACGCTCCTCTCGCTCTACAGCCTCTCCTGTCACAGCTGCCGCCACATCGTGGGCGGCGGGCTCGACACCATGTCGAAGGCGCCGGTGCGCCACGGCCTGTGGAAGATCTTCACCAAGCTGAACGAGCGCCACGCGCTCTACGCGTGGATCAGTCTCTTCGGCGTCGCGCTCACCGATGTCTACGTGCGACTCCTGTCGATGAACGTGATCAAGGACTTCCGGATCGTCTGATGAGCAAGACCTACGAAACGCACGAGTACGACGTCATCGTGATCGGCGCCGGCGGCGCGGGTCTCCGCGCTGCGATCGAGTCCTCCGCCAAGGGCGCCAAGACAGCGCTCGTGTGCAAGTCGCTCCTCGGCAAGGCGCACACCGTCATGGCCGAGGGGGGCATCGCCGCAGCGCTCGGCAACGTCTACTCCGAGGACAACTGGCAGGTGCACTTCCGCGACACGATGCGCGGCGGCAAGATGCTCAACAACTGGCGCATGGCGCAGCTCCACGCGCAAGAAGCGCCCGCGCGCGTCCTCGAGCTCGAGGAGTGGGGCGCCCTCTTCGATCGCACGAAGGACGGCCGCATCCTCCAGCGAAACTTCGGTGGCCACAAATACCCGCGCCTCGCCCACGTGGGCGACCGCACCGGCCTCGAGATGATCCGCACGCTCCAGCAGCACGGGATCCACCTCGGGATCTCCGTCTACATGGAGTGCACCGTGACGCGCCTCCTCACCACGTCGAGCGTGGGTGGAGCGGGCAACGACCGCGTGGCGGGGGCCTTCGGCTACTGGCGCGAGACGGGGAAGTTCGTCGTGTTCCAGAGCAAGGCGGTGGTCATCGCCACCGGCGGGATCGGCCGCGCCTTCAAGATCAACTCCAACTCGTGGGAGTGCACCGGGGACGGGCAGGCGCTCGCCTACCTCGCGGGCGCCGAGCTCATGGACATGGAGTTCATGCAGTTTCACCCCACCGGAATGGTGTGGCCGCCGTTGGTGCGCGGCACGCTGATCACCGAGGGCGTGCGCGGCGAAGGCGGCGTACTGCTGAACAAGGAGGGCAAGCGCTTCATGTTCAACTATGTGCCGGAGATGTACAAGAAGGAGTTCGCC
>JBKJQC010000169.1:0-6228 GCA_046593995.1 Polyangiales bacterium | reverse complement strand
CCGAGCGCGCGCTCGCAGTAGCCGATGTTGTACGTCGTCGTCGCGTGCGGCCGCAGCGCCGCCGACCGTTCGAACGCCGCGAGGGCGTCGCTCCAACGCTCCTCCGATGCGGCCTTGGCGCCCGTCTCGAAAGCGCTGCGTGCGTCGCCGATCTTCGGGTCGTTCGGAGCGTCCGCACCCGACGCGTCCGACGCGAGCGCGAGCGACAGCACAACCCACACGAGCGCCCCCCGACGCGATCTCATGCCGCGATGCTATCCGCGATCACCGTGCGAGGGGAGAGCATGCCGGTCAGAACGGTGGCTTCGTCACGAGCCCCGAGCCGCCCATCGTCGTGGCGGAGACCGTGGGCGTCGGCGCTACGGGCGTCGGCGCCGGCGTCGGCGTCGGTTGCGCGACCGTCGCGCTGACACTGGCGGTCGCCGAGGCGGCGCCCTTGACGGGCTTCGCCGTCGACTTCGTCGGCGTGGCCGTCGCGCTCGTTGTCTCACTCGCAGAAGGTGCTGCGGACGGCACCGCAGCCAGCGCGTCCGGAGTCGGCGGGAGCGTCGAGATCGTCGGCTGCGCGGGCACGGGCGTCGGTGTCGCGGGCACCGGGATGGGCTGCGATACCGAAGTGCCGGAGTCCCGCGCGACGCCGGCAGGAAAGAGCCGAAGCGCCGCGACCGCGCCGACTGTGCAGAGGCCGATCGCGGCGACGATCCACGGCGTGTACGAGCGCGACGGCACGCGCACGGCGGCGACGTGCGCGAGCCCGGTCTCGTGCTTCGGGGACGAGGGCGCTTCCAACGTCGCCGCGTTCGCGTCGGCCCGCCGGGGCTCCGACTGCATCGTCGCCGCATTCGGATCCGCGCGCCGCGAGCCTGCCGCGAAGGGATCGTCCGCGGGCGGTTGCATCGATCCGTAGACGACCTTCCTCTCGGTGTCCGAGTCGGTCAGCGGTCGACTGCGCGGGGCGCCGAAGCTCGGGCGGGCGTGGCTCGTGTGCAGCGCGAGGACGTCGGCCGCCTCACGGAGATCGCCGACGCGATCGTTGCGTTCGCGGGCGAGCATGCGGTCGACGAGGGAGGAGAGATCCCCGGGGACGTCGGGCCGCTTCTTCGCGAGCGAGGGCAGGGCGTTCGAGAGCAGTCGCTTCGCGATCTGGCCGTAGTTGTCGCCGTCGACGGGGCGCTCGCCGACGAGGACCTCGTAGAGGATGACCCCGAGCGCCCAGACGTCGACGCGGTAGTCGAGATCGCGCTCTCCGAAGAGCTGCTCCGGCGCCATGTACGCAGGTGTCCCGATGACGGCGCCGCTCTGCGTGACCGCCGACGCCGTCCCGTCGACGCCCGGCCGGACGAGCTTGGCGATCCCGAAGTCGAGGACGCGTACGACCTCGCCGTGGTGGGTCTTCGCGAGGAAGATGTTCTCCGGCTTGAGATCGCGGTGGATGAGGCCGACCTCGTGAGCGGCACCGACGGCGCCGATGACGGAGAGGACGATGCGCGCCGCCTCGCCCACGCCGAGGGTTCCCTCGCGCGCGAGCCGCTGTGCGAGCGTCTCGCCGAGCAAGAGGTCCATCACGATGACCGGTGCGTCCTCGTGCTCGAGCACGTCGCGGATCGACACGACGTTCGGGTGCTCGACGAGGGCGGCGGAGCGCGCTTCGCGCAAGAAGCGTCGCTTCATCTCGCCGTCGGGATCGTTCGCAGCCGCTTTGATGAACTTCAGCGCGACGCGCCCGCCGGTGATGCTGTGCGTCGCGGACCACACCGCGCCCATGCCGCCCTCACCGAGGAGGCGATCGAGGTGGTATCTCCCCCCGATGACGGTGCCGTGTTGGAGCGCGGTGGTCATGGCCGATCGTCGAAGACCAGCCTACCAGGTCCGAACCGGAGCGCGATTCAGCGCCGGCCCGCGATGGCGCGGCCGAGCGTGACCTGATCGGCGAACTCGAGATCGCTGCCGTGAGGAACGCCGCTCGCGATGCGGCTCACCGAGACTCCGGCGTCCGATAGCTCGCGTGCGAGCAGGAGCGCGGTCGCCTCGCCGTCGACCGATGGTGGGGTCGCGACGATCACCTCGCGCACGCCGTCCTCGGCGATGCGCGCCTTGAGTCGATCGAGCGGCAGGTCGTCGGGACCGACGCCTTCGAGCGGCGAGACGAGCTTCCCGAGGACGAAATACCGACCGCGCATCGCGCCGCTTCGCTCTATCGCGGCGAGATCCTGGACGCGCGCGACGACGCACATCAGCGTCGGGTCGCGCCGCGAGTCGAGGCACACGTCACACGTCGCCGCGTCCGCGCGGTCCGGCTCCACCTCGGCGAGGTTTCCGCACCGCACGCACGGCCTCACCCGCGCATGGAGCTCGTCGAGCGCCGTCGCGAGCGCCTGGGCGAGGGCGCGGTCCTCCGACAGGAGGTGGAGCACGTAGCGCGCAGCGGTGCGCTCCCCGACTCCCGGCAGACGCCCGAGGAGCCGCGCGACCGTGCGCGCGTGACGCGGCAGCATCTCAGCCGGTGAGGCCGGGGATCTTCAGCCCGCCCGTCGCCTTCGACACCTCGGCCTCGATGTCCTTCTCGCATTGCGAGTGCGCCGCGTTGATCGCAGCGGCGATCGAGTCGAGTACCACGTCGCGCTCCTCGGCCGTCCAGAACTCGGGATCGACGTCGATGCGCTGCACCTTGCGCTCACCCGTGACGGTGGCGGTGACGCGGTCGCCAGCGACCTTCGAGGTCCACTCGCGTGTCTTCATCTCCTCGTTGATCGCCTGGATCTTCCGCTGCACGCGCGCGGCCTGTCGCATCAGCTCGTTCATGTTCGACATCGGATCATTCCTCTCCAGGCAGCTTCACCGCGCGCACTTCCGCGCGGAAAATCTCGATGGCGTCCTGCACCGCCGGGTGCGCGATCGCCTCACGTCGGGCCGCGTCGAGCGCGGCGGTCTTCTCGGCGCTGCCGATCTGCACGATCGTGCGCCCTTGCACGACGCCGTCGCAGACGACGATCTTCAGCTCGACGCCGAGCGCGGTCTTGGCGGCGCGCGCGAACGCTGCGGCGACCGCAGCGTCCTGCACCTGCGCGGCGATGAACGAGCGCTTCTCGTATGCGACCTCGAGGAGCTCGGAGTCGCAGCGGAGGACGACGCCGTGCTCGAGGAGCGAGCCCCACGTCGGTCGCTCGAGGCGGAGCTGCGCGGCGACGGCGCGCACGCGCTCGACGATCTCCTGCGAGAGCATCGCCTCGGGCTGCACGAGCGGACCCTGGATACTGGGCGCCATGCTGTTCGCGCCGTTCGGCTGGACGGTGGCGCTCGGCTGGACGGCGCGCGCGGCCCCGTTCGATGCGACCGAGAACGACCGCGCCACGCTCGCCTGAGCCGGCGGAGCCGACATGGCCGGCGCGGACATCGGGCTCGCGGACATCGAGCTCGATGACATCTGGCCGCCGAAGGATGGCGGGCTGGCGGAGGTCGGGCGTGACGCGGACGTCGTCGGACGCGCAGGGGAACCGGGCGCACGTGCACCACCGCCGCCGCTCCCGCCGGTGCCCCCGCTACCTCCTACGCGTCGCTCGAGATCGGCGAGTCGCTCGAGGAGCGCGTCGACGGCGACCATCGGAGGGCGTCGCGCGAGCCGCACCGCGGTCATCTCGAGCGCGTGTCGCGGAGTCCCCGACTTGGCGATCTCGTCGAGCGCCTTCGAGAACCCTTGGAACAGCCGCGAGAGATCTTCGGGTTGCGCGTCTGCGGCGAGAGACTTCACGTCGGCGAGCTCGGCGTCCGCGAGATCGAGCAGCGGCTCCGGCTCGGGGACGACCTTCGCGACGACGAGGTCGCGGAACCGGCGCAGCAGATCGCGCGCGACGTGCACGAGGTCGAAGCCGCCGCGCGCGAGATCGTCGATCGACTTCAGCGCGTCGGCGGCGCGTCCGGAGACGATGGCGCCGGCGAGGCCGTGTAGAGCGGCGCGGTCCGCCACGCCGAGGACGCGTGCCACCTCGTCCCCCTCCAGCGAGTCGCCGCCGTACGCGATGACCTGATCGAGGATCGAGAGCGCGTCGCGCATCGACCCTGCTGCCTCGCGCGCGACGAGCTGCACGGCGGCCTCGTCGGCGACGATCTTCTCGACGCCGAGGATGTGGCGGACGCGCTCTGCGATGCGCGCCGCGGCGATCATCTTGAAGTCGAAGCGCTGGCAGCGCGACAAGATCGTGATCGGGACCTTGTGCACCTCCGTCGTCGCGAAGATGAACTTCACGTGCGGTGGCGGCTCCTCGAGCGTCTTGAGGAACGCGTTCCATGCGTTCGGCGAGAGCATGTGCACCTCGTCGACGATCAGGATCTTGAAGCGATCGCGCGCCGGTCGATACGGCAGCGTCTCCTGGATGCGGCGGACGTCGTCCACGCCGGTGTGCGACGCAGCGTCGATCTCCTGGACGTCCACGTCCACGCCGGCCGCGATCTCCTTGCAGGGGGAGCACTGAAGGCACGGCGTCGCCGTCGGGCCGTTCACGCAGTTCAGCGCCTTCGCGAGGATGCGCGCGCTCGTCGTCTTGCCGACGCCCCGGACACCCGTGAAGAGGAACGCGTGCGCGACGCGACCTTGCGCGATGGCGTTGCCGAGCGTGCGCGAGACGTGTTCCTGACCGACGAGGTCTTCGAACGTCTGCGGGCGCCACTTTCGTGCAAGGACCAGGTAACTCACGTGGACCGCCTATCGGGAAGACGCGTAGCGGACGCGCTCCCGGGCTCCAAGGGTGCACGGTCGCGCCAGCCCGGCGGCCGCGCGGTCGGGCGCGCCCGTTGCAACAGCAGACGGGAGAAGGAGACAGACCACATGGCGACGAGCCAGTTCAAGCCGACTTGGTGGAAGGAAGAGAACCACGGAAGTGCGTGGGAACGCGTCAAGGAGGCGATGCACCGCGACTGGGAGCAGACCAAGAAGGATCTGCACATGGGCGGTCACGAGCTCAATCAGGACGTGAAGGACACCGTGAAGCAGATGGCCGGCAAGGAGCCGATCCCGTCGGACGTGCGTGCGAACCAGCGCGTGATCGGCGACTGGAACGACGTCGAGGTCCCGATCGGCTACGGCTATGGCGCCCGTCGCGAGTTCGGTGGCGACCGCTTCAGCGACGTCGAGCCGAAGCTCATGAGCGAGTGGAACACGACTGCGACCAGCGCGACCGGTCGCAAGTGGGACGACGTGAAGGACTACGTCCGCCGCGGGTTCGAATACCGCGACGATCGCACCTCGCGTAGCTGATTCGACGCAAGGACTCGCCGGCGCGCGCGGACGTCACGTTCGCGCGCGCTCGCTTGTCAGCGGTCGTCGATCACGTGCGGGTCGATGTCTTCGGTCGAGTCGAAGATCTGATCGCAGCGGCGGCAGCGGTAGTCGATTCGCTTCGGGCGCTGCGAGATGCCCATCAAGACGACCAAGAGTTGAAGGAGGCCGTACTGCGGATCGGCCGAGACCATGTAGTGGTCGCGATCGTGTCCGCACTTGCATCGCGGCCGCTCTCCGATCGCCGGCATGGGCTCCAATAAGAGCGAGACAGACCCACGGCAAGGTCGCTCTACGGGAGCGCGCGCCTCTGTGGCATCATCCGCCGCCCCCGGTCCATGATGGTGCGCGACGACGACGCTCCGAAGCTGCTCTCGATCGCCGAGCTCGCGCGCTCGACGGATCCGTCACGCCCATCGCGCACCTCTCGTGCGTGGCGCACGCGGCCGAGCGTGGAGCTGTCGACCGCAGCGCTCGGCGGGAAGGGGGCGCGACTCGCCTGGCTCGTTCGACATGGGTTCGACGTGCCGGAGGCGCGCGTGCTCGCGGCGGACGTGTTCGAGTCGGTCTGTCGGGACGTGCTCCCCCCAGGGCACGACATCCGAACGCTGCTCCGTCTCGCAGGGACTCGCGAGGGCATCGAGCGGGCGGGCAAGGCGCACGGCCGTCTCCGCGAAGCGCGGCTCCCGGCGTGGCTCGACGCGGAACTCGCGCGCATCTGGTCGGAGCTCTCGTCGCGCGCCCCGTGGGGGCTCGCCGTCCGATCGAGCGCCACGGCCGAAGACGGCGTCGCGACCTCGATGGCCGGACTCGCCACCACGCGCCTCGGCGTGCGCGGGCAGGGGGAGCTCGCCGACGCCATCCGCGAGGTGTGGGCGTCGCTCGTGTTGCCGCGCGCGCTCGCGTACCTCGCAGAGCACGACGGCCATCGCCGCGTGATGGATCTCGTGCTCTGC
>JBKJQC010000423.1:0-3562 GCA_046593995.1 Polyangiales bacterium | reverse complement strand
GTCGAGATTCTCCACAACGCTCGACCACACGAGCCCCTTCGACGGCTCCTCGGGCGTGCTCGGCTCACCTCGCTTCGCCAGCACCGCACGCACGGTCCCGCCGCGGCTCGGCTGATTACGCCCGAAGAGGATCACCGTGGGCGTGCCGTGACCCGGGATGTACGCGCCCGCAGTGTTCACCACCGCTGTCAGATCCACGCCACGCAGAAAGGTCTCGATGAGAGTCTTCCCGAACTCCCGCTTCATGAACGAATTCGCCGTGATCATCCCTACGAAGCCGGTGGACCGCGCGAGATCGAAAAAGCGCTCGGTGAATGGCGCGCCGAGCGAGTACTTCCGCGCCGCCGAGGCCGGATAAGCCTTCCGATACTCCTCCCGCAACACCACATCCTTCACCGTGATGTACGGCGGGTTCCCCACCACTGCCGCATACCGTCGCGCAAGAACGAGCTTTGCCGCGGCGTCGTCCGCCAGCGCGAACTCTTCCCCCTTCCACGCGCCGGCCTCCGTGCCCTGCACGTCGCCGAGCATGGTCTGCCCCACGCCGATGCGATGGAGAAGCGAGTCAGCCACCACAAGGTTCAAGGGAAATTGTGGCGCGCTCTCCAGCCGCTCGAACCCGCAAGCGTCGAGCGCGGCAAGTGTCAGACGGAAGCGCGCGATTGCGACCGCGTAGGGGTTGACGTCGATCCCCGCGATCGCGGCGAGCGCCGCGACCACCTGAGTGCGGACCTCAACCCCTGGCTGCGTCCGCGTGCGGTGATCGAGCAAACGCCGAAACGCGCCCAGCAAGAAGTGGCCGCTCCCGCAGGTGGGATCGATGACCGTGGTCTGCTCCAGTCCGAACTCGACGATCGCGGGCTCGAGGGTGCGATCGAGGATGAACGACTCGACGAAGTCCGGCGTCTGCAGGAGCGCGTACCGCTCGCGCACGTCGGCCGAGAGATCTTGGTAGAGATCGCCGAGGAAGCGCGTGTCCGCTTGGCCGAAGCGAAGTGCGGGCGCGTCGCCGGTCGGCGCGCGGAACGCGGCGAGGAGCTGCTTCGCTCCATCGGCCGAGGGCGCGAGGAGCCACACCGGGTTGTGGCGCGCGTCGAAGAGGCCCTCGGTCGCCGGGAAGCGCGTGAGCTCGCGGAACGTCGTCAGCAGGTACTCGCGCTCGGTGAGCGAGGGCGCGAGCTCGAGGAAGAGGTGCTGGCTGTCGCGCGCGCCTGCGCCGGCGACGCGCGCGTGGCCGAGGAGCCCGCGATCCTCGAGCGTGCGAACGAACACGCACGAGAGGACCCACGCCGCGGCGACCTGCACGACGAACTGTCGCAGCCATCCCTCGTAGGCCTCGGCGGTGCGCTTGGCGGCCTGCTCGTCCGCATGGCGCGTCCGCAGTGCGCGATCGATGGCTGGCGATCCCTTCGCGCGCGCGAGCAGATCCGCCTCGAGCGTCTTCAAGACCGGCTGCAGCGCCGACAACAGAGCGCCGGCTTCGAGCGGCGCTCGCGGATCAGTCTGCCCCTCGGTTGCGACGCTGTTCTTGTTCTTCCGTGCGCGCGCCATCACCGTCTCCTCACGCCGCGGCGTTGTGTTTGTTCGCGAGCCACGCGCGCGAGACCCAGAGCGCCTGCGACGAGAGCAGACCGGGGATCGAGAGCTCGCCGTTGATCCGGGGGAGGCCGCCGCGGTCGTGCTCCGGCACCAGCAGGAACACCGCGGGGTGCGCCTCTGTCTTGCCGGCCTCGACCAGCTTAGCGAGGAACGACTCGAGCTTGTAGCGGGCGATGAGCCCGGGCTGCACCAGCAACAACGGCTCCTTCGGGGGGAACATGCGTGCCGCGAGGACGTCGGCAGCTTCGTTCACCAGCTTGAGGAGCCTCGGCCAGTGCTCGCCCTTCGGTCCTTCGCGATCCGCGGCGAAGATCACGTCGTCGCGGGCGATCCCGGAGCGCCGCGCCTGCGCGGTGATCTCTTCGATCAACGCCACATCGAGCGACGTCGGCACGATCCCGAGTCTGTCCGAGATTGCGAGCGCGGCCTCGCGTGCGCGATCCGCGGTGACGCCGATCACACGGAGCGTGCGGCGCTCCAGCGCGCTTCTCAGCCGCTCGTCGAACTGCCGCGCGTCGATCGCCTCCGGCTCCATCGAGCGCGGCTGCGACGGAAGCGCCGTCGGATGGCGACCGAGCGACGAGACGCGCGTCTGCATCGTCGTCGGGACGTCTTCCCCGGCTCGCACGTAGCACGCGTGGTCGTCGTCCCAGGAGAGACCGAGTGGCAGGAGCAGCCCGTCGAGCTCGGGACGCGGCGGAACCCGTTCCGCTGCGGGGTAGCGCGCGTCGACGTGTGACTCCACCTCCGCCGCGGTGAGCGCGCCGCGGAAGGTCGTCGCGCACAGCTCGATCGCCCGCCGCGCCGCCATCCCGCGCGGATAGATCTCGAGGCGTGCCGAGCATGCAGCGGACTGGCTGGCCTCGGCCGCGAGCTCGAGCAGGCGCTCGTCCTTCAGCGCGGCGAGCGGCGTGTCCTTCGCGCACTCCGCGAGCACCCGACGCGCCTCGCCCGATGCTGCGAGCACCGCGCGATCCGCCAGCGCGTCCGCCGCGTGCGCGAGCGCACGCGTGACGCGCGCGTGCTCCTCGGTGGCGAAGAGCCAGGGCACTCGCTCGTGAAGTCGCACATACCGCGGCGCTTGCCCGTCGGAGCCCTCACGATCGACGTCGGCGACGATGCGCAGCAACGCCGCCGCGCGCGCCAGACCAAGGGATTCGTCCGCGGTGCGATCATGCGGCAAAGCGGCGCGGAGCATCGCCGCCGCGCGCGCGAGCGGCACCGCCCCACAAGCGCCACCGACGATCGCCTGACACCGCTCCCGGAGCTCGTCGAGGGCTTCGTGCGCGCTCCAGTCGTCGCGCGACTTCCCGAGCGCGATGTACACCGCCGCCGGCGTCTTTTCGTCGTGCTCCGCGACCTCGCGGACCGAGACGTCGATTCGTCCTTCGAACGGTGACGCGAGCCCGAACAGAGATCGCGCGAACTTCATGCGCGGCTTGCCTTCGGGCAGCAGCGCGTCGATCCACCCTTCGAGCGTGGACGGTCGTTCGCGCTGGTTCGCCGCGTCGTTCTGGCGCGCCAGCACCACGCGAATCGCGTCGCTCGCGAACCCATGTCGCGTGGCCAGCGTCTCGAGGTGCGTCGCGGGCGCGCTGGCGACCGCGTGCAACGTCGCGAGTCCAGCGTCCTGGAGCACGTCGCGGATGCGCGCGTCGAAACCGGCACGCTCGACCAGCAAATCCTCGCCGCGATACCCGGTGAAGAAGGGAACGCTTAGCTCGGGCGCGCCGGCCCTCAGCTCACTCCAGCGTTTGCGGAGCTGAACGATCTCCTGCGCGACGGCGGTTCCGATTCCCCGAATCGCCGACAGTCGATTCGGCGCAAGCGCCAGCAGATCACGCGCTCGCGCGAGACCCGCGCGATCGAGCGCGTTGCGCGCACGGACGGAGAGCGGGAGCGCCTCGATGGGCGTATCGTCGACGACCGATCGCAGCTCGTCGTCACTCGGTTCGGCGGGCGC
>JBKJQC010000159.1:0-2729 GCA_046593995.1 Polyangiales bacterium | reverse complement strand
GATCGACGGCGCGATCCACAAGCTCGAGGCGCTCCCCGCGATCGACAAGAAGCGGAAGCACACGCTGCGGATCGTCATCGATCGCGTCACCATCGACCCCAAGGACCGCGGCCGCCTCGCCGAAGCGATCGAGTCCGCGCTCCGCGAAGGGAAGGGCGAGATCCGCCTCCACGCCGAAGGACGCGAGCCGATCGAGGTCTCGGCGAACCGGGCGTGCTGCGGGAAGAGCTTTCCCGAGCTGTCGCCGCAGTCGTTCTCCTTCAACAGCCCGCTCGGGTTCTGCGAGGCGTGCAACGGCCTCGGTACGCGCCTCGCGGTCGACCCGACGCTCGTCATCCCCGATCCGAAGGTGTCGATCTCGGAGGGCGCGATCGCTCCGTGGAAGACCGCGATGGAGCGCGGCGAGGGGTGGACGTTCCGCATCATCAACGCCGTGGCCAAGACGTTCGGCGTCGACCTCGACGTCCCCTGGTCGAAGCTCCCGAAGGCCAAGCGCGACGCGATCCTCCACGGCGTGGCCGGCAAGAAGGTCACCGTGACCTGGGGGCAGCAGGGGAAGACCTCGTCGCACGGCACGTGGGACATGAAGTTCCAGGGCGTGGTCAACGACCTGATGCGCCGCTATCAGGCGACGTCGTCCGAGCAGATGCGCGAGCAGTACCGTCGCTTCATGACCGAGATGCGCTGCGACGTCTGCGAGGGGAAGCGCCTCCGCACCGAGACGCTGTTCGTCGACGTCGCAGGCAAGAGCATCGCCGACGTCACGTCGATGACCGTGCGCGCCGCGGCGGAGCACGTGCGCACGATGGCGCTCTCGAGCTCGCAGGCGCAGATCGCCGCGTCGGCGATCCGCGAGATCGACGCGCGCCTCGGGTTCCTCCTCAACGTCGGGCTCGACTACCTCACGCTCGATCGCGCCGGCCCCACACTGAGCGGGGGAGAGGCGCAGCGGATCCGCCTCGCGAGCCAGCTCGGGAGCGAGCTCTCGGGCGTCATGTACGTGCTCGACGAGCCGAGCATCGGCCTCCACCCGCGCGACAACGCGCGCCTCATCGCGACGCTCCATCGGCTGCGCGATCTCGGCAACTCGGTGATCGTCGTCGAGCACGACGAGGAGACGATCCGCTCGGCCGACTATCTGATCGATTTCGGACCTGGCGCCGGCCACCTCGGCGGCAAGGTGCTCTACGCCGGCCCGCCGGCCGACATCGAGGCGCACGAGACGAGCATCACCGGGATGTACTTGTCGGGACGTCGCCGCATCGAGGGCCCGAAGGAGCGTCGGAAGCCGACGGGCGCGATCGAGGTGCTCGGCGCGGCGGAGCACAACCTTCGCGGCATCGACGTGAAGTTCCCGCTCGGCGTCCTCACCGCGGTCACCGGCGTGAGCGGCGCGGGAAAGTCGTCGCTGGTGAACGGCATCCTGCTCCCCGCCCTCGCGCGCGCACTCCACGACAGCACGGGGCCGATCGGCAAGCACAAGACGATCAAGGGGCTCGACCGGATCGATCGCGCGATCTCCATCGATCAGAAGCCGATCGGTCGGACGCCCCGCTCGAACCCGGCCACCTACACCAAGGCGTTCGACGGCATCCGCGAGTTCTTCGCCGCGCTCCCCGAGGCGAAGACGCGCGGATGGACGAGCGGTCGCTTCAGCTTCAACGTGAAGGGCGGGCGCTGCGAGGCGTGCAGCGGCGACGGCTCGGTCACCGTCGAGATGCACTTCCTCGCCGACGTGCACGTGCGCTGCGAGGTGTGCGCCGGCCGTCGCTACGACGCCGCGACGCTGGCCGTTCGCTATCGCGGCAAGAGCATCGCCGACGTCCTCGACATGAGCATCGAGGAGGCCGTCGGGCTCTTCGCGGTGCACGCGCCGATCCGTCGCGTGCTCGACACGCTGATCGCCGTCGGGCTCGGCTACATGAAGCTCGGGCAGCCGGCGACCACCATGAGCGGCGGCGAGGCGCAGCGCGTGAAGCTGTCGCGCGAGCTCGGGAAATCGAGCACCGGGAAGACGCTCTACGTGCTCGACGAGCCGACGACCGGTCTGCACTTCGAGGACGTGCGCAAGCTCCTCGGCGTGCTGCAGACGCTGGTCGACGCGGGGAACACGGTCGTCGTCATCGAGCACAACCTCGACATCGTGCGCTGCGCCGACTGGGTCATCGACCTCGGCCCCGAAGGGGGCAACGGCGGCGGTATGGTCATCGCCGAGGGCACGCCCGAGCACATCGCGCGCGCCCCGAAGAGCTACACCGGGCAGGCCCTGAAGCCGCTGCTCGCGCGCTGATCTCGAGAAGCACGCTTCACCGCTTCCGCAGCTCGGCGATCTCGCGTTCGAGAACGGCGACGCGTGCCTCCGCCTGCTCTCGTGCGGCCGTCTCTCGCTCTCGTGCGGCGCGCTCCTCCTCGAGCTCGCGCTCTACGGCGGAGAGACGTGACAAGGTCGAGGACGCGACTTCCCAGCCAGGATCGGCGGGCAAACTGTCGACGACGCGAGCGCGCTCGACCTCCGTCATCGCGTCCCACACCTCTTTCGGAGGGGCCCGTGGATCGCGTGGATCGA
Source organism: Polyangiales bacterium (assembly GCA_046593995.1). GTDB lineage: Bacteria > Myxococcota_A > Polyangia > Polyangiales > JADJMO01 > JALHOE01. Next base: position 163 of record JBKJQC010000159.1, on the reverse strand, counting down.
CCACCCATTCCGGTCGAGGAGGCGTCGACGGCCGCATGCGCACCAGTCTAAATCAGCGACCTCGATTCTCGAACTCGGCGTACCTGATCGATTGAACACGGAGGCACGGAGGCACGGAGGCTCGAGAGTCTGCCGATCGCGACGCTTCGAGGCCTGGCCCCAG
>JBKJQC010000228.1:0-12636 GCA_046593995.1 Polyangiales bacterium | reverse complement strand
GACACCACTCGTGCGAAGTCGAGCTGCTTCGCGGGTGGCTTCGGGCCCGTCGAGCTCGGACCGACCAACGGCCTGTTCGTCCCCCCGCCGACGCAGACGAACAGGCCGTTGGTCGGTCCGAGCTCGACGGGCCCGAAGCCACCCGCGAAGCAGCTCGACTTCGCGCGACACCACTCGTGCGCGCCGCGCTTGCACGAGGCCATGTCGCTCGTCGCGCACGGCGGTGCCTGCGTGAACTGCAGGTCGAAGACGACGACCTGCGGGAGATCGTCGACCTTCCCGTCGCAGTTGTCGTCCTTGCCGTTGCACACCTCCGTCGCGCTGGGGAACACCGCAGGGTCGCCGTCGTTGCAGTCGTCGCTCGTGGTCACGTGACCTGCGGGCGGCGTGCATCCTTGCGCGGTGACCGTCTTGCTCCCGCGGCCGTCACCGTCGGCGTCGCGATGATACGTGTGCTCGCGACCGTCGCCTTTGCCGGTGCAGTCGATCATCTGGCAGGGATCACCGGGCTTCGCCGCGCACTTGCTCCACTCGCCGCCGGTGCACGTGACCACGCCGACCGTCCCGCAGGTGGTCGCGCAGGTCGTCTTCGTGGCTTCGGCGCAGCGCGCGTCGCCACCGGAGTCGAAGATCGTCCCCGGCGGTACGTCCCCCTCGACCTCGAAGATCGGCTCGGCCTCGGCGACACTTCCGGAGTCGTCCGTCGACGCATCCTCGTCACTCGCGCCGTCGCTCGTGCCGTCCAGCGACCCATCGGCCGCTGAGTCTGCTCTCGGCGGCGTCTCGAAGTCGTCGCCGCTCCCCTCGACGCACGCCGACCCGGCGCCCGCGAGCAACGCGGCGATCATCCCTCGTACGAGAAGACGACGCATCGATTTCAGCGTAGCGCGGTCAGGACTTCTTGCCGAAGAAGCGCGAGAGGAAGCCTCCGCCGCTCGGCTGCTGCGGCCGATCGCTCGTCTGACCGCTGCGCATGTTCGCGAGACGCACCTCGCGCACGGCGTCGATGTTCTTCGGGTTCACCTCCGCCGCGTGCTTGAAGTCCTTCATCGCGGCTTCGACCTTGCCGAGCTTCTTGAGCAACGATCCGCGCCAGAACAACGCTCGGTCGTAGTCCTTGTCCATCTCGACGGCCTTGTTGAGGAGGACCAGGCCTTCCTGGATTGCGTTCGGTCCCGTGGCCATGCTCTTCAACCACCCGAGGAGCGCGACGTGCTCGGAGCGCGACGGGTCTCCGTCGACGGCGAGCTGTGCGTAGCTCGTGGCCTCGGCGACGTCGCTCCGACGGAGCATGACCTCCGCCTTCTGGTAGTCGTTCGCCGCCTTGAGCATGCGATGGACTTCGTCCGACTCGTCCTTCTTCTTGGCGCCGTTCTTGTCGTACGCAGCGCGCTTCTCGGCATCGGTGAGCGTCTTGTGCGCGTCGCTCAGCGCGCCGAACAACCTCGTGGTCGTGTCCTTCAGATCGGCGAGCTCCGCTGGCAGTCGATCGGGATGGAACATCTTCGCTGCGGCGATGTACGCGGCCTGGATCTCCTGCTGCGTCGCCTGCTTCGCGACGCCGAGCAGCGCGTAGAGATCGCCTGAATCGATCGCGCGGGCACGCTCGACGATCTGGGTCCTGCGAGTGTCTGCGAGGGAGGGAGGAGGCATCGAAGCTCGTTGGGCGATGGGGGAAGGAGTATTCAGTCGCGCAGCTTTGGGAGGCGGCGGGATCGAGCGTGGCTCGCGCAGCGACTCTCGTACGGAAGACGGTCCAGATGCGGATGCGGGGGGCGGCGGCCGCGTCGCGATCTTCTCGGACGCCTGCTTGGCCGGAGCGCTCGTCGACAGCGGCGCGCTCGTCGACACCGGCGCGTTGGCTGCGGGGGGCGACGGCGCGACCAGCGGGAGGTGCGCCATCGAGGCCGTGGCACGCGGCGCGAGCGGGCGTGAGCTGGACGGCGACGAAGAGGGCGCGGGCGGATCGCTCTTCCCGCGCATCGGACCGGCGATGGGCGGGAACGAGTGGCGCGCCGGAGCGCTGGGTGCGTCAGGGACGCCTTCGCGCTTCTCGACCGCGAGCGGCCACGCTTCCGCGGTGCCGAGATCGAGGTGCCGCGTGACCGCGAGCGTGTAGACGACGGGGCGCAACAGCGCGAGCGACTCCGGATCCTCGAGCTGGATCTCGGCCCACGTCGCCTGGCGGGCGATCGCCGAGTCGAGGGCCTCGCGCTCGCGGTCGTCGAGCTTGAAGCGCTTCAGCGTCGCGGCCGGATGGAGCGCGATCTTGCGGCCCTCGACGGCGCGCAGCGTCGCGTCGATCCGACCGGCGTCGTTCCAGGTGCGCGCCGTGACCAGGATCGCCGCGAGCGGATCGACCGGCGTGGGCTCGGTCGCATGCGGTCCGACGAGGACGTCGTGACCGCGATGGAATGCGTAGGTTCCATCGGTGCACCCGGCGAGGACACGCAGGCGTGACTCCATCTGCCGTTCGAGCGCGTCTGCGAGGCGATCTGCGCGCAGCACGCCATCGACGACGAGCTGGCGCCCGATCGGCTTTCCGGTGCGCCGCGCGTTCGCGAGCGAGGCGGCGAGCTGCTTCACGTCGACGGCGCCGATCGTGACGAGCAGGTCGCCGATGCGCGCGTCCTTGAAATCCCCGCCGACCTTGAGCGGGACGGAGTTCTCGAACACGAGGACGAACTCGCGCGTGGCATCGGGCTTGAGCACGAGCGAGCCGGTCAGCGAGCGCGCGAGGACGTGGACGAGCAGGTTCGGGAGCGGGGTGCGCGAGAGCGAGCCTTCGACGTCCGCGCTGCGGCCCTCGGGTACGACCGGCAGGCGCTGCGGGACGGCGCCACGCTCCGTCGCGCCCTCGAAGGGACTCTGCGTGATGATCGTCGCGTCTGCGTCCGTCGGCGGAGGGGGGGAGGGCGAGGCTGCAACCTCGCCCGGCGCGCGGGTGACCTCGTGCGCGCGCTGCAATCGACCGGAGGAGAACGCCTCCATCGCGCGCTCCGCCGGACGCGGACCCGACTCCGGGTCGGACCCGCGCCGTGCAAGGAACGAGGGATCGCTCGCGACGATGCGCACGATCTGGCGATCGTCACTCGCGAGGCGGAAGTCCCCTTTCGGATCCGTGATCGCACCGGACGCGTCGACGACCACGCGCAGCTTCGGCGCCGTGCCGCGCCGGTGCTCGACGACGACCGCGATCTCGCCGCTGGTGAGCTCGACGAGCATCCCCGGGGGGAGCATCCCGAGCGCGGCCATCAGCAACCGGAGCGCGGTCCGGTCGGCCGCATCCGCGAAGCCCGTCTTGATCGCGCCTCCGGCCTCTTGGTCGAGCGCGAGGATCGCCTCTTCGGGTGTCTTTGGGGGCTCGCCCGGGCGCGGCGTGAGGAGCTCGTTGTAGGCCCGCGCCGTCGCGACGATGCGGGCGTGGAGCGTCGCCGGGCGGAGGCCGCGGTGCACCGGGCCGAGGCGCTGGGTGCGACGGAGCCAGAGCGCCTCGTACGCGATCACGGTGCGGACGATCGTCGGATCGTTCACGCGACCGAGCGCGGTGAGCACGCCGGCCGTCCCTGCGGGGAGCCCGGCGTCCGCTTGATCGGAGAGCTTGGCCGAGAGGACCGGGCTCTCGTCGTCCTCGATCGCGAGCGCAGCGATGGCGCGGGGTAGGCCGACGTCCTGCAGCATGGCGGCCATTGCGATGCGGGTGAGCGCGATGCGGTCGTCCGTGAGCTGCCGCGCCGCGGCCACCGCGAGGATGGTCGTGTTCACGGCCTGCCCCGCGAGGTCGTGGTTGGCGTTGCGCACCGAGGTGACGCCGAGGAAGCTCGGTCGCGACCCTTCGGAGAGATCGACGAGGGTCTGCGCGATGCGCTTGATGCGACGCGGGAGGACGTAGACGCCGCGCACGAGATCCTCGTGGAAGCGGCGCAGGATCACGATCGCCGACGCGTACGCGCGCACGAGACGCTCGTCGTCGCCGAGCGTTTCCGCGCCGAGCGAGCGGAGCACCGTCGCGCTCGCGGCGCTGCGCACGCGGATGTTCGGCACCTCGTGGTCCGCGTAGCGGGCGCGCGGATCGCGGATCACCGTGACGATGGCGGCGGCGAACCGCCGGAGGTCCACCGCCGACACCTCGGTCGAGAACGAGAGCTCGGAGCCGCCGCAGCGCGCGAGGATCTGCTCGAGCTCGCGCGCGATCTCGTAGACGTCGCGCCGCGCCTTGAGCGGCTCGCCGCCGAAGTAGACGTAGCCACGCGCGAAGAAGAGGCTCGCGCCCTCGGCGGCGCGCACGTGATAGTCGCGGAGCGTCTCGGCGGTGATCTCGATCTGGCGACGCGTGGCCTCGTTGTCGAGCGCGTGGATCTGCGCGATGCGCGTGAGCCGGTGCAGCTGCTGCACGATCGACGCGGCGAGATCGCGCGCGTGCCGTCGACGCACGTCGCGGCCGGCATCGCCGGTGACGAGGTCGACCCGGCCACTCATCGCAGCGCGCCCTCCGTGCTGGTCGGGGGTGCCAGGCGCGCGCCGACGGCCTGCGCCGCGTCCTCGAGGGCGGTCTTCAGGGCCTCGGAGACGCCGAAGAAGCTCGAACGCGCCTGCTTGATCGCGTCGAGCGCGGTCTGCGAGCGTGCGTACGCGCCGAGCTGCCGCGCAGCGACGACCCGGCTCTGCTCGCGCGACTCGCCACGGAGCATGCCGGAGGACGCGAGGAGCTCGATCGCGATCCCCTCCGCACGCGACGGATTGAGCGCGAACAGAGCGGCGAGCATCTCGCGGCGTTCGAGCTCACGGAGCGCGTGGAAGGTGTCGTTCTGGATCTTGCGGACCAGCACCGGTCCGACCTCGCGCAGACGGTGGCGACCGATCGCGCGGAGCGCGGCGAGGCGCACGTCCTCTTCGCCGTGCTCGACGAGCGGCGCGAGCTCTGCCGCGAACGCGGCTCCGCCCGACGAGCGCGCGGCCAAGGTCTCGATGCGGAGGACCACGTCCGGACCGGCGACGATCGCGTCGAGGAGATCGTTGGCCGCCGGCGTCCCGAGCCGCACCAGCACCGCGAGGATGCGTCGGCCGAGGTCGAGGCGCTCGTGGGTGAGGCGTGCGCCGAGGATGCGCTCGTGTCCCTCGGCGACGCGCACGAGGTACTGCTCGATCGCGTCGGCGATCTGCAGCTCGGGCGACTCGAGCGCGTGCGGGGCGTCCTCCACGCAGTACGCGAGCAGGTCGAGCGCGTGCGGCACCTCGAGATCGCCGAGGAGCGGGAGCGCGGTCGTGATGATCGAGAGGAGCGCTTCGCGGTCGGGGGAGCCCTGCGCGCCCGTCCGGATCGCGTGCACGACGAGCTCGAAGACCGGTCCGCCGAGGACGGCGCGCGTGAGCCCTCCCGCGATCTCGGCCACGTCCTCCGGAGGGCATCGCATCGCGATCACGTCGGCGGCCGAGCGGTGCAGATCGAGCGCCACCGACGCCCGATGCGCGACGACCAGATCGGCGCAGCTGTCGCGGAGCGGATCGAGGACCAGCTCGACGTCGCCGTCCCTGCGCGTCTCGAGGTAGGCGTCGACGATCGCGTCGACGTAGCGCTCCGTCCAGCGGTCCGTCGGCAGGGCGAGCTGCGTCGCGAGCGCCGCGCGCGTCGTGCTGTCGAGGATGACGAAGTCGGCGCCCTTCTCGCCGAGCGCGTCCTTGTCGGTCGCCACGTGCATCGCGCGCGCTTCGAGATCGGCGACCCGTGCGGCCTCGAGCGCGAGCCGTTCGAGCTCGTCGGCCTGGGCGTGGAACGCCTCGCGCTGGGCGAACGTCCCCTCGGCGAACCCGGCTTCGAGCACGGCCTCGACGTGCGTCAGCGACGCGTCCCACAGCATCGTCGCGAGGTCGTCCTCGGGGGCGAGATCGCGCGCCGGATCGGTGAGGATGACCGCGACGAGACAGCGCAGCTCCGGCTCGGTGACCCCAGCGCGGATCCGCAGCTCGCGCATGCCCGACTCGAAAAGCGAGTAGGGGATGGCGTCGAGCGGCGCGAGCGGCTCCCACACGGCGCAGTCGCGATAGGTGATGGCGTAGGGCCGGACCTCGACGCACAGCATCGGACCGTTCTCGCGGTCGCCGGAGCGCTGTCGGAGATCCTCGACGACCCCCTCGAAGAAGGTCCGCAGCTTTCGCTCCGGCTCGGGGTGCGACCAGCCGTACTGGCGGACGGCAGGGAGGAGTCGCTCGAGCGCCTTGAAGATCGTCCGCACGCGCACGATCTCGGGATCGTCGTCCTCGACGTGACGGGGGGCGATCCGTTGCGCGCTCTCCGATGAGCTCGCAGCCGTCGTGGGAGCCGCGCCGACCTCGATCTGCTCCGAGGGGGGCGATTCCTCGAGCTCGTCCTCGCGGCCGAGGATGCGCAACACCTCGCGTCGCATCTCTTGCGCGTCGGCGAAGCGGTTTCGGCGATCCCACGCGAGCGCCTTGTCGACGAGCGCGATGACCTCCACCGGGAGATCGGGGGCGACGCGCGCGATCGACTGCGCCGGCTGCGTCGCGGCCATGACCAGCGACTCGTCGCTCGAGCGACCCTTGTGGAGGCGCGTGCCGCTCAACAGCGCGTAGAGGATCGCCCCGATGGAGAAGATGTCGGAGCGGCCGTCGAGCTTGTCGCCGAGCCCACGCGCCTGCTCGGGGGACATGTAATTCGGCGTGCCGAGCGCCGTCCCCGCGCGGGTGTGCACCGCGCTGTCGAGCGCGTCGCGGTGTTGGGCGACGCCGAAATCGAGCGCCTTCACGCGTGCGTCGTGCGTGACGAAGATGTTCGCCGGCTTCAGATCGCGGTGGACGATCCCCTGCGCGTGACACACCGCGAGGAAGTCGAGGAGCTGCGCAATGATCGCGAGCGCGTCGTCGACGGGGAGCTGCCCCTCCGCCCCCTTCCATCGAGCGTCGAGGGTCTCCCCCTCGAGCAGCTCCATGACGAGGTAGTCGCAGCCGTCGTCGGTGATGTCGTTGTCGAAGACCTCGACGCGGCCTTCGTGGGGAATCTTGTTCCCGAGGTAACCCTCGCGGAGGAAGCGCTCGCGGATCGCGACGTCGCGACCGAGCTCGGGATAGAGGATCTTCAACGCGGCGCGGCGCCCATTACGGTGCGTGGCCGAATAGACAGCCGCCATCCCGCCTACGCCGATGAGGGCGTCGAGGTGCCACTTCCCGTTCACGAACTGGCCGACTCGCCATTCCGGGCCAGCCGGCCGTGTGTCGGGGACGGCGTGCGCGCGCTGCGCGTCGTCCATCTTCGCTCCTGCCCGCAATCCTACCGCGAAAATGCTCCGCGCACGTGCGTCTCGATCAGAGTCGACCGCGCCGGGCGCCCCGCCACCATAGGCAGAGAAGCTGGCGCAGCTCTCGCTACCGGACGTGCGTCGGCGGCGGCCGCGCCGCAACGCCGCGCGCGCACGGGCTCCATCCCGGTGTTCGTGGACCTCACCACGTGACGCGGAGGACCAGGTCCACGGTCGCTGCGCCGCCGGTAGGGTCCGCGAAGCGCAGCTTCTCGGCGGCAATGCGGAGACACGCGGCGGCGGGATGGCCTCCCACGGCAGCGGAGACGACCTCTCCACCTTCCCCGACCTTGATCTTCAGCATGACATCGCCTGCTCCGGCGTCCCCCGGGCGAGCACAGGCGCGGAACCGGAACCGTCCACGCGCGACCGCGGCCTCGACGTCACCGAGCGCTCCTTTCGGCTCCACTCTCATCGACACGATGCGCGCTTCGCCGGCCGCGGTCTCGAACGTCGCGTCTTCAAGCTCCGCGAGCGGATCCGACGCGTCTGCTGCCAGGTCCACCGCCGTCGCGGTCTCGCCCGCTGTCTCGTTCACGGTCCCAGAGAGCGTCGCGTCCGCGGGGGCGGGCTCGCCGCGCGCGTCGTCCCGATGCGATCGCCGACACGTTGCCTGCAGAGCGAGCAGGAGCAGGAGCGTGACGCCGCGTCGTACTCGCATCGTCCACCATGGTGCCAGGTCCGGCCAGCTCGCATCCATGGCATCGTGAGCGACGCGTGGATCCGCTCGCGACCTTCACCAAGCAGATCGAACCCGGGCTCGCGCTTCGTCGACTCGACGAGCACCTCGCGGTCGTCGTGCGCGGCTTCTTTGCGCCCGACACCTGCGCGCGCTGGGTCGAGGGCGTGATGGGCGCGCGGGAGGCCTGGACGGAGGACTTCGGCGGCGAGCAGCTCTCGCTCGGTCGCGCGTTCTACACGCACCTCGAGACCGGTCGCAGCAAGCTGTACTTCGCGGACGCCGCAGCGTCGGACGCGCGCGTCGAAGCCGCGCTGCCTGGCATGCAATCGGCGCTGCGCGCGCTCGTCGGACAGGTCGTGGGCCAGGGCGGAGAACCGAGCGCGCGCGTGCTCGCACGCCCCGGTTTCTGCGGCCCCGGCGTCCACGTGTTCCCCGCGAGCGAGAAGGTCGCGCGCGACGCCGGCGTCGTGCATTTCGACACCGAGGGGCTCACGCGTCACCACGTCGCATCCGCGAGGCGCGCGCTCTCCCTGGTGGCGATGCTGAAACCGCCCCGCTCCGGCGGAGGGCTGAAGCTGTGGGACGTGACGTACCAGTCGAGCGGCGGCGACGAGGACGTCGAGCGCGCCACGCCCCCCCCGATGCACGTGACCGTCGAGTACGGCGTCGGCGACGTCGTCGTCTTCGACAGCTATCGCCTGCACCAGATCCAGCCCTTCTCGGGCGACGTCGCGCGCATCTCCGCGACCGTGCACGCTGCGGAGGTCGATCCTGGTGTTTGGGAGACGTGGTTCTAGAGCGACAAACGGTTTGAAGACGCGAGAAACCACGGAGGCACGGAGACACGGAGGCACACGGAGGTCGGGCAGTGCTACCGCGCGCGTCGCACCTAAGTCGCCGTCGCTGAGGAAAACAGGGACACCTGGTGGCAGGCGAGATTAGCCTCGCAACGGAGGCGTCACGACCGGCAGACGGCACGAACCTCCGCGCCTCCGTGCCTCCGTGTTCAATCTGGCGTGCGCAAACCGATCGGCGCTCTAGAGCGTCAGCCGAGGGTGCGCAGGTACTTGAACTTCTCCGCCTGGAGATCGCTCTTGGTGAGACCCCAGTCGTTGTCGCGGGGGATCAGGTAGAGCACGTCGGCCTTCACGCTTGCGAAGTTCACGTGCGGGATGCCCTCGATCAGGTGGTGGAACACGTCCCTTCGCCAGAGATGCTCCTTCGGGATCGCGCAGCGCTGAGCCAGCATCCGCTCGGTGGGCGTGCCGTGGACGAGCAGGAGCGACATCGTGAAGGTGAGGTAGCGGACCTCGCCGCGGTATGGATCGCCCACGCCGGAGGGCGCCTTGCGCGAGCCCTCCTCGGTGAAGAGTCCGTTGCACCACATCGCGAAGTCGGCCTTTGCGCGGGCGTCGTCGTCGAAGAAGTCCCAGCAGCCGAGCTCGAAGGATGCGACGTGCGGCAGGAGCACGTCGGTGATCTGGCGATAGATGGCCCACTTCTGCTGCAGGTTCACCGCGTGCGCGTGGTTCGCGACGATCGCCTTCAGACCCTCGTGCAGTGGGCTGCCCGGCTGGAAGGGCGCGCAGATCTCCATGGCGAAGACCGAGTCCATGTCAGCCTCCGTACCCGCCGCCACCGGCGCGGTTCCACGATCCGCTGCGACTGAGCTTCGCGCCCTGGATGATCCCGGTGGTCGCGATGACGACGACCGCCACCGTCGCGAACGAGAGGGGCCGCGGCTTCGTCGGGCCGCTCGCGGGAGAGGTCGGCTTGGTCCCGGTGGAGAAGCTCGTCGGCCGCGGCTGCGGCTTGAACTTCTTCGCGTTGGCTGCGCTGAACGTCGACGGCTTGGTGCTGGTCTTCGAGAACCACAGGTAGTCCCCGTAGAAGGCGCCGTGGCTCGACTCGCTCCCGTAGTAGTACGCGGGCGGCGGCTCGCTCTCGTCCGGGGTCGTGAACGCGCTCTTTCCCGGGCCGCGCTTCAGCGACGACGCGCCGAGCATGCGGACGTCGAGACCCGCCGCGTCGTACGCGACGAGATCGTCGTTGACGTCGTCGAGCTCCTTGTCGTCGTAGTCGTACGGCGTGATGTAGAGGACGCGCTTCAGCTTCAGCGTCTTCAGCGACGCCGCGCTCGGGAGCTTCGCGACGAAGCGGTTGTCGAACTGGTTGTTCTCGTCGGTGTACGGCGTGAGCCGGTTGCGATCGAGCACGAAGACCGGCGGCGCGTCGCTGGTGAGCTTCTTCCGCTTGGCGAAGAGCGGCTGGTAGTAGAGCGCGGCGCCGAGCGTGAGGTGCGCCTTCACCACGCCCCGCGGGTGCGGCCAGTTCTCGAAGAGGAAGACCGGATCGTAGAAGCCCGCCATGCCGGCGGCGAACGCGACGGCTTCGGGGCCGGGGAGATCGACGATCACGGCGACGTCCTTGCCGCCGCCTTCCGTCAGCAGGCCGGCGAGCGCGCGGCCGCGCGCGTAGGCGTCGTCCATCTGCGGGGTCGAGATCGGCTGCACGACGTCCTTGAGCGGCTTGAACCCAGCCGGCGGATCACCGGCTGCGGTCTTCGTGGGCATCGCGCTCGGCGACTGGAAGAGCGTCGGCGAGTAGTACGGCGAGTAGTCGGCGTTCCCCGGCTTCAGGTCCTCGTTCAACGTGGCGAGCGCGCTCTCGTAGAACGGGGAGAGCTTCGCGCCGTCGAAGGTGACGGGGTCGGCGTGCGCGCCGAAGTTCCACCCGTACTCCTTCTGCATCGTGAGCGCGTCCTTCGGCTCAGTCTTCGTATCGTCGCCGCCGCTGCTGCCGCTGCCGCCGTCGCCGCTGCTCGCCGCCGTGATGGCCACGCACGCGCCCATTCCGGCGAGGCCGAGGCTGAGAGCGAGCGTCGTGCCGAGCGCCGAGCGCCGAGAAGGGCTCGCGGGCGCGTCGACGAGGCTCTTCTGCCACCAACGCGCGCCGACGATGCCGGGCTTGTCGATCTGGCCGTCGCGTTCGAAGGGGGATTGGTTCATCTCGGAGAGGTCTAGGGTCTAGGGTCCAGGGTCTAGGGTCTGCTGTCGAGAGTCGAGAGTCGAGAGTCGAGAGTCGAGAGTCGAGAGTCGAGAGTCGAGAGTCGAGAGTCGAAGAGAAGAGTCGAGAGCCGCCTCGTCGCTCTCGCTCTCGTCTCGCACCCTAGACCCTAGACCCTAGACCCTGGACCTTCTCCAAGAAGTCGTCGCGGAAGGTGCCGTCCACGCGCAGCGAGTAGCGGAACCAGGGATCGGGCTCGACGCCGTGGTAGTCGCCATCGTTGAACCAGTAGGCGCGTGACACGACCTCGGTCTTCTCGCCGCGCTCCTCGTCCCACAGGAACAGGCGTTTGTTCTTCGCGGGGCAGAGGGTGATGAACGGGCCGGCCGGCTCCTCGGCCGGGTCGGCGTCGCGGTGCACGGTCCCGAAGTCGTTGGTGTCGAGCCCCATCACGTTGCAGCGGCCGATGGACGCGAACGGCAGCCGCTTCACGAAGGCCATCGTCTTCGGGAAGAACGAGCGCGCGATGCGATTCCACGCCTTTCCCGCCGGATCGGCGCGGTCTCCCCAGTGGCGGTTCGGGATCAGCTCGACGTACACCTTCCAGGGGAAATAGACGCCGAACCGTCGCTCGAGCCAGAGCATCTGTCGGCGTGACAACGCGACGTCGCGCTCCTCGCCGAACTCCTGGTCCTTGTCCCCGAACGCTGCCGGATCGTCGGCGAGGCTCCGCAGCGTCGCGAACTCGCGCTCGCTCATCGCGGCGATCACCTCGCCGTAGTCGGCCCACGACTGTGCGCGGAGCGAGGGGGGCACGATGCCCATCGAGCGGTGCGAGCCGCCCGTGTAGTCGACCGGGATCTGCGTGAGCGCGAGGCAGATCTCCTCGTGCACCTCGTCGAGCCCCGAGAGATCGAGGTGCGGCTCGAGGTCGACGAAGGGGCGGCCGAGGACTCCGGTCAGCACGTCATGCCTCCACGATGCGCTCGACGATGAGGCCGAAGAACGCCGCATGCGCCGGGGACGCGGGCTTCTCGAAGACCCAGCCGATGTGCACGCCGCACGAAGCGCACACCGCGATCCGCCAGGTGTGCCCGGGGAACCAGCTGAAGAAGGACGAGGTGTCTCCCCAGCCGCTCGCGCCGATGGCGGTTGCGAAGCAGCGGATGCGGAACGGAATCCCCGCGGGATTCACGAAGTCGTGCGCGTGCTTGCCGTCGACCGCCGTCGCGGACGCGGTGTCGGTGACGTGGGTGCTGCAGCGGCGGCAGCGGATCACGCGCACCGCCTCGAGACACGCCTCCGCCTCGCCGTCCGCCGTGGGCGCCGCGTCGGGAGGATGTCCGTCGGGTTCGCGCTCGCGGGCCACGCTCGAGAATACGAACAGGGAGACGGGGAGACGGGGAATTTTTTGGGGTCGCAGCCATCGGCGGACTCTCGAAGACTCCCTCTCGCTCCTCCCTTCGACCCTCGCACGTCGCGCGAGCAGTCGAAGAGAACCACGGAGGCACGGAGGCACGGAGGTTCAGAGGTCTACCGATCGCAGCCTCAACGCCAACCCGCAAGGAGCGGCGGCCAGGTCGTAGCTCCGAGGCGGCAGCACTCTCTTGGCCTCCGTGCCTCCGTGCCTCCGTG
>JBKJQC010000222.1:0-3052 GCA_046593995.1 Polyangiales bacterium | reverse complement strand
GGAACAGCAACTACTCGTGGGGCTGGGCCACATTCCACTATGGGCGCTGGGTCTGGGCCGACAATCGCGGCTGGGTGTGGATCCCGGGCGCGCGCTACTCCCCTGCGTGGGTCGATTGGCGCTACGGCAGCGGCTACATCGGGTGGGGCCCAACGTATCCGCGCTACGGCTGGCACGGCTCGTCGGTCGTGTGGTTCGGCGCCGCCGGCCCTACCCCGTACGTGTTCTGCGGGTCGGGCTCGTTCTTCCACAACACGCCGTCGCTGGTCATCGTCTCGCCGTCGCAGGGACCGGCGCTCGTGGGATCGACGCAGCCGTACACGCCCGCGCAACCCACCGTCGGCGCGCAGCCCTTCCTCGGTCCCGATCCGAAGGTCGCAGGCATCCCGTCGTCGCACCTCGACAAGGCGAAGTTCGACATCCCCGCGCAGGGCAAGCCCGAGAACGTCGCATGGGCGCCGACGCCGAACTCGAAGGTCGCGCCCGCCGTGCAGGTCGCAAAGCCCGAGATCCCGACGTCGACCGGCCCCGGTGGCGCGCTCCCGCCTCCGACGTACGCGCAGAAGCCGGGCGCGAATGCCGTCGCTCCAGTCCCCGGGGCGGGCAACAACAAGTCGGTGACGCTGCCCGGCACCTCGTATGGTCCCGGCGGTCCCGTCGCGAAGGCGCCGCAGTACAACGGGCCGAGCGTCACGCCGCAGCCCGGTTGGGGGGGTCCCTACGGCGCCAAGCCGCCTGGCGCGGTCGTCCCCGGTGCAAAGCCGCCCGTGGCGATGGTTCCGCCGGCGTATGGCCCGACGCCGAAGCCGTACTCGCCCGCTCCCTCGTACGGAGGACCGAACGGCGGATATTCGCCTTCGCCGAAGCCCTACGCGCCCCCCCCCTCGTACGGTGCCCCCTCGTACGGTGGTGGATACGGCGGCGGTGGTGGATACGCACCCTCGCCCAAGCCTTACTCGCCTCCGCCTTCCTACGGCGGTGGGTATGGCGGTGGCGGCGGGTACGGCGGCGGCGGATACGCGCCCGCGCCGAAGCCGTATTCCCCTCCGCCTTCGTTCGGTGGCGGAGGCTACGGCGGTGGTGGTGGATACGGCGGCGGCGGCGGAGGCGGCGGGTATTCGCCGGCGCCCAAGCCCTACTCGCCTCCGCCTTCGTTCGGCGGTGGTGGCGGCGCTGGTGGTGGCGGCGGCGGCGGGTTCAGTCCGGCTCCCTCGTTCGGTGGTGGCGGCATGAAACCCATCCCCTTCACGCCCAAGTGAGCATCACGATGCGCCTCTTCGACATCCTCTTCGCAGGTCTCGCCGCCACCGCGATGGTCGGCTGCTGGGTCGAGCCCGCGCCGTCGCGTCGGTACGATCCTCCGCCCGGCACGCCCGCGACGCCTGCTCCGTCGACGCCCCCACCGAGGATCTCCATCGACGCCAACAAGACCCTGCACGCCTCGCCCGGGCGTGGCGCCGGCGTCTTCGTCAGTTACTCGGCGGGCGGCACCTGGACCATCGCGTGGACGTGCGACACGTACGTGAACGCTGGCAGCACGTGTCCGTTCGACATCGCAGTCGGCACGCACGGCCTCTCCGAGCTCGAGGCGACGCCGAGCACCGTCGTCGCCGAGAGCGATGCCACGAGCTTCCGCATCCGTGCGACGACGACCACGACGCTGGACTCGGCGACGTTCAAGGTGGCCGCTGGCGGCGCGATCGCCATCTCGATGCGCCTTCGCGGCCAGCCCTACCCGTCGCTGCTTTTCTATACGAGCAACGGCGCGCTCGCGACCGCTCCGACCGACCCGATCGAGCTCGTTCCGAGCGAGCCCTGACGGCTCACCGACGGTTCACGGTTCACGGCCGACGGCAGCGAGAACGAGACGAGAGCGTGAGCGGCGGACCGTAGACCGTAGACCGTAGACCGTAGACCGTAGACCGACGTAGACTGGTCGCGATGCGAGCCAGCCTGCGAACTCATTCCGTCGCCGTGGCCGTCGCCGTGGCCGTCGCCGTTCTCGGCGCCGCGGGCTGCGCCACCTACGAGCAGGAGCTCGGGCGCGCAGAGCAGCACTTCAGCCACGACGAGCACGCGCAGTCGCTCGCGACGCTGCGTGCCCTCGAGACGGACTGGTACTCGTTCGGCGCGCGCGATCGCGCGCGCTACGCGTACCTGCGCGGCATGACGGACTATCGCATCGGCTTCAAAGCCGACGCGCGCCATTGGCTCGCGATCGCCGCGCAGATCGAGCGCGAGAATCCCGGCTCGCTCGCAGCGACCGAGAAGCAGCTCGTCGAGGAGAAGCTCGGCGAGCTCAATCAGGTCGTCTGGTCGGGGGACGTGCTCCCGACGGAGGAGCCGCCCGGCACCAAGGCCCCGAAGAAGGTCGAGAAGACCGAGGCCAAGGACGAGGACGCGGACGAAGACAAGAAGCCGAAGAAGAAGAAGTCGGCCGACGACGACGACTCACCGAAGCCGAAGAAGAAGAAGTCCGACGCCGACTGAGCTCGGCGACGGTGGCGTGCGTTTCGGCGCCGCCCGTGACAAGAAGCGGCCGTGGGCTTCACGGACCGCCTCGATCTCTTCCCTGCCGGCGCGCGGGTCCTCGTCGGACTGAGCGGCGGGGTCGACTCGTCCGTGGCCGCGCTGCTCCTCCGCGACCGCGGCTTCGACGTGGTCGGCGTCACGCTGCATCTCTGGGAGTACGGCAGCGACGAGCCGCAGCCGTCGCGGTGCTGCGCGCCGGAGGACATCGCCGACGCGCGTCGCACGGCCGATGGTCTCGGCATCCCCTTCTTCGTGTTCGATCGCCGGGAGGCGTTCGCGGAGGAGGTGGTCGAGCCGTTCGTCGACGCGTACGTGTCGGGCATCACGCCGTCGCCGTGCGTCGCCTGCAACCGTGACGTGAAGATCGGCGCGTTCGTCGCGCTCTGCCGCCGCCTCGGCGCGGTCGGCTTCGCGACGGGGCACTACGCGCGCTCGGGCGCGATCGGTCCCGAGGGAGCGCGCGTGCCGGCGCTCCTCCGCGGCGACGACACGGCGAAGGACCAGAGCTACTTCCTCCACG
>JBKJQC010000079.1:0-3764 GCA_046593995.1 Polyangiales bacterium | reverse complement strand
CATCCGCGAACGCGATGCGCGGAGCCGCTGTCGTCGCGAGGACGATGGAGAGCGCGGCCGCGATGGACCGCCGCACGCTGCGCGCCGTCGCAGCCTGGATGGATGCTCGAATCACTGACACTCCTCCGCCACGCAGAACCCACTCGCACACTCGTTGGACCGCACGCAAGCCGCGCCCTTCGGCAGCTTGCTCGAAGTCGGCTTCGCGGGAGCCGTCGCCGAAGCGGCGGCGGACGGTGCGACCGTCGCGACCGCGACGCTCGGCGTCGGCTTGGTCTTCGGAAATCCCTTGCCCGTGGCGGGCACGGTGGGAGCGACGACAACGGTCGACGCGGCTGGCGGAGGCTCCGTCGACGGCGTCGACGGCAGAGGGGGGACGAGCGGAGCGTGCGTCGTCGGTGCGGGCGACGGGGCGACGGCGGCCGACGCGGCGGCGGGCGGCGGCGACGGGGTCCGGAGGAGGAACGCTCCGACCCCGATCGCCGCGAGGCCCGCGAGCGCGAGGAGCGCGAAGAACCAGGGAACCGGGCGCGCGCGCACGACCGTCGCGTCCTGCGTTCTCGCGGACGGCGCGGCGGTCGTCACTTGCACCGCGGTGTCGGGCTGCGGTCTCGCCGGCGTCGCGCTGATCGTCGCGGCCATCGCGATCGTGCTGTTGATCGGCGGAAGGACGGGCGGGCGCGGCGTCGTCACCGCGAGCGCCGTCGCGAGCGCCGTGATCTGCTCGCCGACCGAGGGCCAACGCGCCTGGGCGTCGCGCGCGCACGAGCGGTAGAACCACGTGTCGAACTCGGACGGCAGCGTGGAGAGGCGTCGCGAAGGCGCCTCCATCGGATCGTTCACGATCTTGAGCAGGAGCTCGGTCGTGGTGCGCGCCTCGCCGAAGTACTCGCGGCCGGTGAGCGCGCGGAACGCGACCAGGCCGATCGCCCATTGGTCGCTCGCGGGCGTGACGTCGGTCGAGGACCGCGCCTGCTCGGGCGACATGTACATCGGCGTCCCGATCGTCACACCGGTCTGCGTTCCGAGCGCGCCGGTCGGCATCAGCGACGTGTCGGACGCCAGCTTCGCGATGCCGAAGTCGCACACCTTCGTGATCGGCTCCCCCTCCTCGTCGAGCGCGACGAAGATGTTCTCGGGCTTGAGATCGCGGTGCACGATCCCCTGCTGGTGCGCGACGTCGAGCGCGCGCCCGACCTGCTTGAGCACCCAGACGAGCTCCTCGGGATCGAGCGGAGTCTTGTGCGCGAAGAGCTGCTCGAGGTTCGCGCCCTCGAGGAGCTCCATCACGATGAACGGGTTCGGGAGCTTGGTGCGCTCGTCGACGTTCACCATCTGCGCGTCGACCACCTTCACGACGTGCCGCGAACGGAGCGACGCCGCCGCGCGGGCCTCGCGGAGGAACCGCTCGACGGCCATGCGGTCGTCGGCGACCTGCGCGTTCAGCGTCTTCAGCGCGTAGGTCGCGTGCGACTCCACGTGCCGCACGAGCCACACCGTCCCCATGCCGCCGCCACCGATCCGTCGGATGACGCGGTAGCGGCCCGCAATGGTGGTCCCGGAGAGGTCACGCTCGTTCATGGCCTACGGATGCACCGACATTACCCCTCTTTTTCGCGGGAAGGCTACATCCGGCTCACAGCGTCGACCTCTCGGATCAGGGGATGGTGGTCTTCGTCTTGGCGACGCCGACGTTGCCGGCGAAGTCCTCGGCGAGGATCGTGACCTCGTAGGTCCCGGGGAGCATGGGCCGAACCTGGATCTTGAGATCCTCGATCTTGTCCCACTTGACCTGGATCGGGAGGTCGAGCGCGGTGGCCTTCCCGCTCGGATCGAAGATGGTGTAGTGCGGCTCGAACGCGAGCTTCGCGGCCGGGAGCGCTTGCGGCTGGAAGGGCGTGTAGAATGTCTGCCCCTGCACCTGGTCGATGAAGTACCCGCTCAGGAGCTTCGACCCCGCCGCCGAGCCTGACGCGCTCCCCTTCGGCATCGAGAAGCGGAGCATCACGGTCTCCTTGCCGCTGCCGAGCAGGCGCAGTCCGACGTCGGTGTCGAACGCCTGGGAGTCGACGCGGAAGCGGTTGACGGTGAGCGGGAACTCGATGCCGCCCTTGCCCTGGAGCGTCGTGTAGAGCGGCGTCCACTTGGCGGAGACGGTGTTCTTCCCCTTCTTCCACGCGGTGACGCCGGGGCCCTCGGGCAGCTTCTTGAAGAGCGCAGGATCGGTGATCGCGACGATCTCCACCGGCACTTTGTTCCCGAGCAGATCCTGCGAGATGATCATCGTGACCGCGCGCACCTCGCCGTCGATCTGCGCGCTCACGGGTCGCTCGCCGCCGAACGGGTTCGACGCGTTCTTGCCGACGACGATGTTCGAGATCTTCGGCGCCTGCGAGGTCGCGAACGACGTCGAGTAGACCTGCAGCATGTCGGCCCACGGGCTCGACTTGCCGAACGGTGTCTTGCGATAGTGCGGGAGCGCCTTGCCGACGACCTCGGGCGGCGGCAGCCAGATCGACATCCCGCGCGCGTTGATGCGGTCGTCGCCGTTGTACTTGTCGATGCGCGCGGCATCGACGGCCGCGATCACGGCGCCCGCGGCGACCTTCGCGTCGCTCTTCGGGGACGTGTCGCGGACGACGGCCGCGACCTGCACGACGTCGGCGAAGCCCTCTTTCGCCCCGCTCGGATCGGTGGACCGCGGTCCGAAGGTGTCGACCGCTTCGGACGCTTGGCCGAGCGGGATCTTGTTCGACTCCATGTCGTTGCCGACGACCTTGGCGAAGCCGTCGACCGCCGCGCGGACCGCGGGGATCTTGCTCATGTCGAACGCGGCGCTCGTGATCGTCGGATCGTTCGCCTTCGTGTCCTTGCCGTAGCCGACGCGCATCGCGTTCACGAAGGCCTTGGAGAGCGAGGCGCCGTCCATCTTCGGGTCCTTCGCGAGGGCGCCGAGGGCGAGCGTGTATTCGAAGCCGGGGCCGGGCTGGAGCTCCTCGCTCGCGGTCCAGTACTTCACGTAGGGCGCGATCGCGTCGGCCACTTCGACGGTCGCCATCAGACACGCGTCGGTCGCGAAGAAGTCGAACTTCGCGATGCCCGCTTCCTTCGTCCCCGCCGCAAGCGCCGACTGCATCTCGGCGAGCGACATCATGATCGGATAGGGCTCGGGCGGCGCCTTCTCGTCGACGAAGCCGCCCTTCCAGCCCGACCCGTGGTCCTCCATCACGAGCGCGTAGCGCTTCGCGGGGAACTTCTTCACGCCCCACGCGATGAAGTCCTTGAGCTCCTTCGGGTGAGACATGTCGATCTCGCCGAGGTCCTGGAGCTCGAGCGAGTGGATGATCGCCGAGCCGTCGTCGCGCGTGATGAAGTAGCGCTTCGCCTGATCCCAGTCGCCGTTGGTCTTGTCGTCGCGGCTCGCCATCGGCGACGCGGGATGCGGACGCCAGCGATCGATCTGGATGACGACGTTGACGCCCTTCACGGAGCCGATGCGCTCCATCTCGTCGAGGTCATCGAGGATCGGTCCCTCGAGATCGTTGTCGGCGTCGGCGTAGACGAGCACGGTCCACTCGGCGACGCCGGGCTGCGGGGTCTCGACGGGGACGCCGGGGAGCGCGCCCGACCACTTGCCGCTGTTGGTCGCCGGCGCGCCGGTCGCGGGCGGCGTGGTGCCTCCCAACAATCCGGGGGGCAGGAGCCCCGGAGGGAGCTGCTTGGCGAGCGCGGGGGGGATGGGGATTGGCTGCGCACTGCCCTTC
>JBKJQC010000068.1:0-4535 GCA_046593995.1 Polyangiales bacterium | reverse complement strand
GCGGAGGCGGCGGAGGCGGCGGCGCAGGCTGCAGGGTCGGATTCGCTGTGGGGGGCGAGGCCGTGACCTTCTTCAGCGCGGGCTTCGCGGCAGCGTTGCCCTTGCTCGCCGCCGCCGTCGTCGTCGTGGAAGGCATCGTGGAAAAAGGCGTCGGCTCCGGAGGCTTGGGGGCCGCGTTCGCGACCGTGTCGCTCTGCGCGATGGCGGGCTTCACGGTCGTCTTCTCGTGCTGCGGCTCCGTCGCAGGAGGGGGCGCGATGGCCGCGTTGCTCGTCGTCGCGGGCACCGGCTCGGCACGCGACGTCGCGAGGTACGCGATGCCACCGCCGATCGCGAGGATCGCGACCACGCCGGCGAACGCAGCAGCGCCGGCGCGCGAGCGTGGAGCAACGGTCGGGTGGAGCGGGCCCGTGGCCGACAGCCCCTGGCTCGGGGTGTTCGCACCGCGCGCGCTCGCGCGAGCGTCGGCCATTGCTTCGCGCATCGCGTCCGAGTCGATCGGCGCGGTCTGCTCGTTCCCGCTGATCGGGGGCGGCCGCACCGAGGCGCCGATGTTGGCGGGCGGCGGCGTCGAGACGACGACGCGCTCGCCGCTGTGAGAAATCGAGGTCCCCGTGCGACCGATGTACGGCGCGATCGCGTCGCGGAACGCCTCCGCCGTCTGGTAGCGATTCACCGCCTCGCGCGCCATCGCCTTCAGGATCAGCTGCTCGAACGCCGGATCGAGCTCGGGCGCGATCTCCCGCGGGGGCACGAGCGCTTCGAGGACGATCTTGAACAGGAGCTCGTTGACGCTGTCGGCGTCGAACGGCACGCGGCCGGTGACCGCTTCGTAGAGGATCGCGCCGACGGCATAGAGATCGCAGCGGTGGTCGATCTCCTTCGCGCCGCGGGCCTGCTCGGGCGCCATGTAATAGGGCGTGCCCATGACGACGCCGGTGCGCGTCATGCGCATCTCGAGCGCCTCTGGCGACGTGGGCGCCACCTTCGAGATCCCGAAGTCGAGGAGCTTCACGTGATCACGCCCGGCCTTGCGTGTGATGAAGCAGTTGTCGGGCTTGATGTCGCGGTGGATGACGCCTGCGGCGTGGGCGGCGCCGAGCCCCTCGAGGAGCTGGTCCATCAGGTTCGACGCTTCGGGCTGCGGGATGCGGCCGACCCGCTTGATCCTACCGGCCATGGTCTCCCCCTCGAGGAGCTCCATGACCAGGAACGGGGTGCCGTCGTCGAACTTGCCGACGTCGAGCACGTCGACGATGTGATCCGAGCGGAGCCGCGCGGCCGTCTGCGCTTCGCGGAGGAAGCGCTGCACCGCCGTGGCGTCCTTCGACGCGGCGCCGCTGTCGAGGACCTTCACCGCCACCGGCCGGTGGAGGAGCGCGTGCTCCGCGATCCACACCGAGCCCATGCCTCCGGCGCCGAGGAGCCGCTCGATGCGGTACTTCCCCTCCAGCATCGTGCCGGCCGCGATCAACATGGAACCCCGGTAGCGTGCCCTCGGATCCGACGGGAAGCTAGGAGCCGACCGATCTCTCGACCTCCACCCGGGGCGAAGGCGCGCCTCCGGGGGAGGGCGTGCGGGATCATTGCCTCCCGGCGAGCGCGACGGCACCTGTCCCCCTGCTTGCCGGAAGAAGCGCCCGCCGACGCGACCGAGGAAAAGGACCCGACCGGGGCCACGGCCGAGGCGGTTCCGTCCGAGATCGCCCATGCGCCCGTGCCGCGTCCGCCATTTGCCGCCGACTGGCCGCACGATGCAGAGCTCGATCGACTGCTCGCGTACCTCGCGCGGGGGAACCATCGTGCGGTGCGCGACGGGGCCGATGTCCTCGCCGAAAAGGCGACCGACCCGAAAGTGGCCGCTGCAGCCCGCGATCTACGACGTCGCATCGAGCCGGATCCGATCGCGCGGATCCTCCTCGGGGCGACCTTCGTGTTGTTGATGGTGCTCACCCTCTGGGCCATCCACCGATCCCGCGAGCTCCACGCCGTCCCGCCGCCGCCCGCGCAGCAGGTCCAGATCGTGAAGTGACGGCGCGTACGAAACAGCGTCCGGTGACCGTCACGCTCCCGGCGCGGCCGAGGGGCTCGGGGCGACGGCGGTGGGGGGCGGGGGGGAAGCGATTGGCTCCTGCGCTGCAGCCGTCGGTTCTTTCTGGATGGACGGCTGGATGGACGGCTGGATGGACGGCTCGACGGACGGATGACCCGTCGACCGTGCGCGCACGAGCTTTTTCGTCGGCAGCTTCGGCGTCTTCGTCTTGCCCTTCGCCAGGCTGTTGTCCGCGAGGCCGCCCTTCGACTTGGCCTGCGCGACGCTCTCCCCCTTGTGAGCCGCCTTCGCAGGCGCCTTCGCCACGGAGACTGACGTGACGGGCCACTCGATGCAGTCCTTCGAGGTCGGCGGACACCCGACGCGGACGTGGAAGTGATCGTCGTGCGGCAGCGCGTGGTGCGGCTGCATCAGCACCTCCGCGACGCGGGCACGGAGGGCAGGGCTCGCACCCACCCGCGCGGCGTACGCGAGGAGCCGCGTTCGGAGATGGTTCACGACGAAGATGTGTGTGACGCGCGCCTTCGGATCGTCGACCAACGCGCTCACGAGCGCCCAGTTGCGACCGTCGTCGAAGCGGACGTGGGAGTCGGCGGCGGCGATGCCGTTCGGCAAGATGGTGAAGAAGCGGTCGCGCGCGATCGGCCGTCCCGCGACGTCGACGAGGTAGAACGCCAGATCCGCGTCGCGCCCGCTCTCGTGCGAGTGGTGACGATCGATCTCGCCGCCGTCCTTGCGGGAGATGTGACCGACGCCCAACACCGAGTCGGGGTAGCGCTTGCGGACCTCACGCGCGCCGCGGTCGATCGCCTCGACGAGCTCGCGTACACCCCAGCGCGCATCCCCCGGCACGTAGGCGCCGACGATGCGGATGTGCGCGCTCGGCTCGAGGTGCGCCCCGCCTTCGAGCGAGCCCTTGTTCGGAGCGCCGATCGACTGGCTCTTCTTCACGAGCGTCTTCGACGCGCCGCTTGGTGTGGACGTGGGTGCCGCATGAGCGACGGTCACGGTGAACGCTGCGAGCGCCACCACGATCGATCCGAGCCTGCGTCGCATTCGACCCGGGTACCTGCGTCCGCGGGGCGGGGCCAAGAATGTCTCACGGCGGCGTCGTCGGGGAAACGCGCACAAGGACGTCGATGCGATGTTCGACGAGCGTCGCCGACGTCGTGTGGGGAGCGCCGCTCTTCGGCTCCACCACCGTCGAGAGCCGCACCATCATCGTCCGGTCGCCGACGGCGGAGGCCGCGACGGAGAACGTCCAGGCGACGCGACCGTCGTCGCGCGATTCTGCGTCGAGCGGTCCGAGCCGACCCCGGAGCGGGGTGACGCTCGCGTCCGCGGCGGTGATGCGGAGCTCGGCCCACGCGAGGCGCTGCGTCGTGGCTGCGTCGAGCGGGAGCTCGAGGACCGCGCGGCAGCGGATGCGACCGGGCTTGCTCGCGGGGGTGCAGGAGGCCGACGCGTGCACCTTTGGCGCCTCCGCCCGAGCCGGCGCGGAAGCGACGACGAGCGCGAACGCACACGCGACGAGCGAGGCTCTCACGCAAGGCGCTTTCACGCGAGCCCGAGCGCGGTCGTGAAGTCGCGCGCGACCTCGGCCGAGAGTCCGCGCGCGATGCGCTCGCGCGCGGCCGACACGAGCCGACCGTTGCGATCGGGGCGCCGCTTCCGCAACGCCTCGATGACGGCCTGACGCTCCTCGCGCGAGCCTGCTTCGAGCGCGTCGAGCACGGCCTCCGCGGCCTCGACGTTGTCGATCGCCGAGAGCGCCCGGAGCGCCGCCGCGCGGATCTCGATCGAGCGCGCATCACGCGACAGCCGCCGTAGCGGATCGACGAACACGGGCGACTGCTTGCGCGCGACGGCGCGCGCGACCGCGGAGAGCACGCCCGGGTCGGGATCGTGCGCAGCGCGGCGGAGCAGCTGCGCGCTGCGCTTGAACGGCATCTGCCCAGCCGCTTCCACCGTGCGGGTGCGGACGTCGGCGGACGGATGGAGGAACAGCGACTCGAGCGACGCGAGGACCCGATAGTCGACGATGTCGCCGAGCTTGCGCGCGAGCTCGACGGCGGTCGTCTGCGACGCGTGCGGCGGGAGCTCGGCGAGATGCAGCGCCCACAGTCGCGCGACCAAGGCGCGGCGACGCTGCGGGAGCGAGCCCACGTCGCGCTTTCCCTTCGTCGACCCGAGGGCGTCGAACAGGATCTCGGCGCAGGCCTCTTCGGCGCGGCCACCCTGCTCCCATTCGAGCACGTCGACGAGCCAGACCTCGAGCGGCGGGCCGGGGGCGCGCGCGGTCGGCTTGGCGTCGTAGCGCGCGCCGGCGTCGTCTTGTTTCGCGAGGCGCTCGGCGGCGCGTTGATGGCGCGCGCGACGGGTGTCGTCGAGCCCCGCGAGCTGCACGCACTCCAGGTAGAGCGCGCGCGCGCGACCGAGGAGGCCGAGCTCCGCAGCGAGCGCGATCGCCGCGAGGAGCGCG
>JBKJQC010001264.1:0-50887 GCA_046593995.1 Polyangiales bacterium | reverse complement strand
CGCGGCCACCGCGGGCGGCGTGGCGATCGACCTGACGACCGACGGCACCGGCCTCATGCGCGTCGCGAAGAGCTACCGCCAGGTCGTGAACATCGGCGGCACGCTCACGATCCCCGCGTCGGCGCTCACGATCGACGAGGACTGACGGGTGGCCACGGGAACGACGACGGTCGACTTCGGCGCGTGGCCGGGGTCGACCGAGGCGAGCGTTGTGGTCACCGGTCAGGCCGGCATCGTCGCGGGCTCGTTCGTCGAGGCCTGGCTCGTGCCCACGGCGACCGCGGATCATAGCGCCGACGAACATCGACACGACGGGCCGCGCATCGTCGCCGGCACGATCGTCGCGGCCACGGGCTTCACGATTTACGCGCATGCGCGAGATCTTGGTGGTCTCGCGTACGGGCTCTGGACCGTCGCATGGGTATGGGTGTGATCGATGGCGATTGAACTGGTCGGCTCGCCGAGCGGCACGAAGCAAGAGGTCGACACGACGCCGAAGGCGGCGCGCGTGATCATCTACGACTCCGCCGGCAACGCGGTCGATCCGTCTCCGACCGGCTCGTACCTGGCGAACCTAAGCATCCGGCACACCGCGGCAGATGCGTCTGCGTCGGCCGTCTTCGCGATGACCAACCCCACGGGGTCGGGTCGCACCGTCTACATCCGCGCGATCCGCGGCCGAGTCCTCTTCGACGGAACGGCAGCGGCTGCGACGACGTCCGGATACGAGCTGATTCGATACGGCACGAACGTCAACCCAACGACCGGCACGACTGTCGGGCGCGTGAAGAAGCGCACGGCCTACACCGCGAGCGTCATCGCCGACGCGAACATCCAGCAGAAGAGCGGCGTCCTCACGCTCACGAGCGCGGTCTTCGACACGTCGGGCGCGCTCCACACCATCCGCCTGCCGCTCTCCGTGACGGGCTCGATCTCCGAGCTCGACTTCGACCTGGTGCAGAGCAACCAGCCGGCGAGCTACCTCGAGCTCGCTCCAGGCGAAGGGCTCGCCATCCGTCTGATCGCCGCGGCCGTGATCGGTCTCGGTCTCGGCGGATCGCTCGAGTGGGACGAGCGCGTATAAATGTCCCTCCTGCTCGCGGCTCAGGGAGGCGCCGCGTCGCTCACCACGCTCGCGACGGCGGGCGGCAGCGCCACGAGCTCGTCGTCCTCGGGGTGGACTGCGGCGGGCAGCTCCGCGGCCCAGGCCGGTGCCGTCGCGGTGGCGTTCGCACTGGTTGTATACGCCGCCCAGGCCACGGCCAGCGGCGGGACGGCCTCGCGGTCGCACGACTCGGTCTCGGGGACGGTCTCTGCCACCTTGGTCTCCGGCGCGATCTGCTCGGCCGCTCCTTCGTCGTCGAACGCCACCACGGCCACCTCGACGAGCTCGGTGACGTGCGCCGGGGCGACCACCTCAAGCCAGACCACCGCTGCGGCGGCACACGCCTCGGGGACCGCGTCGGTCTCGACGTCTGTCGCGGTGTCCACGTGCGCGACCTCGATCGGTGGCGCGGCGGCGACATCCACCGCGACCCTACCGATCGTCGTCGAGGCGCAGGCCGCGGCGATCGGCGGGGCTACCTGCTCCGGATCCTCGGCGATCTCCATGGCTCCGGCCGCGACCTGCTCGGCCGACTCGTCGAGCTCGGGATCGCTGACCTCGAACTGCAGCGTCTCGAGCACAGCCACATCGCGGACCGTCGGGAGCGCGGAGACCACCAGCAGCTCCGCCAGCGGCGCGACGGCAACCAGCGCGGCGACCGCCACCGCATCTGACGCAGCCGCTCAGACGGTCCTGACGAGCGCCGTCGGCGGCGCAACCGGCTCAGCGTCGTCGACAGGTGCCTTCGCCGCTTGCGGGTCCTGCTCTGGTGACGTCGCTGCCTCCGCGACGTCGGCAGCGACCGCCGCGAGCTCCGCGACCGCGATGCCGACCGGCTCGGCGGCTGCAGACACCGGCGTCACGATCGCGGTGCCAGCGACGGCACTCCCCTCGGCGAGCGCCACCGCGGCGGACGCGCTCGAGCAAGCGGTCCTGACGAGCGCAGCGGCTGCGGGCGGCGCGCTCGGCTCGTCGCGCGCGGAGATCTTCGCTGCGGCTCTCGCGAGCGCGATCACCGGCGCGAGCGCCTCGGGGCTCGTGTCCGCAACCTGCTCGACACAGGGCTCCGCGACCGCTGCGTGCTTCATCTCCACGGGCTCAGCTCTTGACGGTACGAGCGCCGGCTCGGCGATCTGCCCGGCTAACTCTGACGCGCTCGCCGTCTTCGGGGCCACGGCCGGGAAGTGCCCGCTGACGTTGGTCGTCGCCCACGAGCGGCGCGTAGTGGAGGTCTCCGAGATGTCCCGTGTCGTCGTCGTCGCCACGTCGCCTCCTCGGCTGGCCGTCTTCGCCGGCGACGCTTCACCGCGCGCGGTGGATGTCGTCGCCACGGCGCCGCGCGCGTTGGCCGTCGTCAGCGCCGCACCGCGCTCGATCGACGTCTCGATCGCGCCGCGCGCGTTGGCCGTTGCTTCCCACTCACCAAGGACGGTTTTCCCCATGAGCTACAAACTGACTCGCGGCGACTCGAAGCCCGACGTCGACCTCACCCTGAAGGCAGGCACTCCAGCGGTCGCGCAGAATCTCACGGGCGCGACGGCGGTCCTGAAGATGCGGCCGAAGAGCGGCACCACCGTCACGACGAAGACGATGACCATCGTCTCGGCTGCGGCCGGCACGGTGCGCGCGACGTGGACGGCCGTGGAGACGGCCGCGCTGGACGAGACCACCTACGTCGGTTGGGTCGTCGTGACGTTCGCCGACCTCTCGGTGCTGACGTTCCCGAGCGAAGGGGTCTTCACCATCACCGTGTTGGACCCGGCGACGCCATGAAGGCGCTCCTCGCCGCGATGCTGAACAGCGTGCGCCAGGACCTGTGGACCCTCGGCCGCTGCCTCGTGTCCGCCATCCTGCACCCGCGCGAGCTCGTCGCGGACCTGCTGGGGTGGGCGTGAGCCGGGCGAAGCGAGTCGTGGGCGGCGATTGCGACATGGTCCGCATCGACTGCCCCGGATGCGGCGACCACCACGTGCTGCCCGTCACCGGCCCTCGCGCGTGGGGATTCAACGGCTCGTTCGACCGCCCCACGTTCACGCCGTCGATCCTCGTGCGGTGGAAGGACTGGGACCTCGACGCGGAGACCGACGAAGCGCGCGCAGCGTCCGTGCGACCGATGGTCTGCCACTCGTTCGTGACCGACGGCCGCATCCAGTTCCTCTCGGACTGCACGCACCCGCTCGCGGGGACCACCGTCGATCTCCCGGAGGTGACGCCGTGAGCCTCATCGGCATCGACGTGTCCCGCTGGCAGGCGGTCGTCCCCTGGGCCGACGTCGCGCGCTCGGGCGCCATGTACGCGTGGATCAAGGCGACGCACGGGCTCGGGCTCGATCCGCGGTTCTCGCAGAACTGGACCGCCAGCCGCGGTCACATCCCGCGCGGCGCCTACCACTGGCTGACCGACTCGGATCCCACGCTGCAGGCCGAGCACCTCGCGCGCACGCTCGACGCCGCCGGCGACCGCGGCGAGCTCCACGCGGCGATCGACTGGGAGGAGCCGTCGACGAAGCACAGCGGGGAGGCGCTCGTCCTCCACGCGTTGAAAGCGCTCCGCCGTGCGCGCCATCTGCTTGGCGACGCGCTGGTCTACACCGGCGACTGGTACGTCGCACAGCTCGTCGCCGCCGACCGGGACTTCGACCGGCTCGTGTCCCGCGAGCTGGTAGACGAGCTCGTGAGCTACGGCCTGTGGCACTCGCAGTACCCGCGGGTCGCGCTCGCCGACCGCACCACGTGCGCCTCTTCGCCGCCGACGCTGCCGACCGCCAGGCTGCCCTATCCGTGGCGCTCGCGCGGCATTCCCGAGTGGGTGTGGCAGTTCGACGGCGACGGCGGATGCGTGCTCCCGAACGGCGTGGACGCGGACTACAACGTTGCGACGGCCGACGGCTACGCGCGATGCCTGCGCGACGACGACGCGACCCCCATCCCCGACACGCTGCCGGACACCACGCAGGCGCGCACGCGGAGCTCGCAGAGCATGCGCGCGGTCCGCGAGCCGCTCGGCACGTTCGAAGGCCCGGTGGGCATCGAGGTCCCCGAGGGCGAGCACACGATCAAGACCGACGAGGATCCCATCGCATGACCATCGTCGACGCCGCGCTCCAATTGTCTGCCGCGTGCGTGTACGCGGCTTCCGTCGCCACCGTTGCCCACGCCGAGAGAATCCATGCAGATCACGATCGACCTCTCGACCCTGATCGTAGTGTGCGGAGCTCTCAGCGCCGCGGCTGGCGCAGCCTACTGGGCGTTTCGCCGCGTCGATGACGTCGGCAAGATTCCCGCGCTACATCGCGCGGTAAACGGCGACCCCGACGAGCAGCGGGACAGCAAGATCCGACTCGGCATCGCGAACCGCACCGACCAGATCGAGAGCGCGGTCGCGGCTCTGGCCGTGCGCGTCGCCGGCATCCAGCGCGGGCTCGAGGCGCACGGCTCGCAGGAACGCCCGATTGCCGAGGGCGTGCGCCGCAGCATCGCGGCGATCGTTGGCGACGTCGTGAACGAACGCACCGGCTCGCATCCCGCGATCGGCTGGTCCGAGCAGCTCCCGCCACCGGCAGCGCAGCGTCGGCCCGCGCTCGGCGTGCCGCGCGAGGATCCTCCGGACTCGGACCACCCGCCACCACGCCGTCGGCGCGACGGGGGCGAATGACACCATCGAGTGCGAGGTCTCCGAGGAGATGGCCGACCGGTTGTGTTGGTGGCTCGCGACGACGATGCCGCGGCCGGAGTGCTGACAGATCCAGCGTGCGCGTTCCTCCCTCCGCGCGCGCGGACGTAGCCCCGGTCCTGCCCGCAAGGGTGGGGCCGGGGTTTTCGTTATTTCGGCAGATGCTGCGGGCACGCGCGGAAAGGGATCGTCGACAGGTGGACCACGCTCACTGGTGCCCCTCCCGCACGGGCACGCCGGCCTTGCGCCAGTCGCTGAACGACCCCGGCGGAATGAGGTCGACCGCACTGACCGAATCCGTCATGTCGCCCTCACCTTCGCGTAGGTCGTGATGCGGATGACCCGCACGTTGCGAAACGTGATGACCGCAGTCCGCGCCGCAAGCGCACTTCTGCACCGGGCGTGGCGCACTGACGGGAGTGGTCATGTCAGGCCTCCAAGCCGCTCTTCGACGATATGAATCACGCGGCCGCGCCGTAGCTCAAACGCTGGTCCTCGGACGGCGTCCCATGGGGACAGCGGGGACCCATCGCACCGAAGCCACGTGAAGCACGCGTCCCCGAACGGCACCCGCCGTGGTAGGGTGAAGCCTCGATCGTCGAGCTTTCCCGAGCGATCCGAAGCGCTATCCAGCTTCCCAAGCTGAGGGTCGCGGGTTCGAATCCCGTTTCCCGCTCCGAATAAAGCGGTTTGCGGCGAGGCCTCTGCGGAACTGTCCCCCGCGGGGGCCTCATCGTTCTCGGTCCCGCCATTGAAGGACGGGAGCGCGGCGGCCGGAATCCGCATCATGGCGCGCGTCTTCATCACGTAGCGCTGGTGGGTCTTCGGGTCTGAGTGCGAGGCGAGAGCCATCGCCTTCTGCTCATTGACCCCAGCCTCGGCGAGCGCCGTGGCGAACGCGCGCCGGAACGAGTGGAAGTCGACGGGGAGCGTCGTCTCCGTCTCCTGGTGGAGCTCGGTGCGGAAGACGCCGGCGACCTTCAGCGCGCGTCGCAGGCGCTTCGCGTAGCTCACGCCGCGGGTGGCGCGGAACTCGCCCTTCCGCTTCCCCCTCGTCACCGGGAACACGGGGCCGCCTGCCGGCTTGCCTGCGCCGATCCACCACGCGGCAAGGAACGGGCGAAGCATCTCAGGGATCTCGATGCGCTGCGGCTTGCCGGTCTTGCTCCGTGGGATGGTGCACACCTCGAACGTGCGCGTGTCGATGTGCGTCCAGGCCCAGCGGTTCACGTCGCTCGTGCGCCCGCCACCGAGCGTGCGCGCGACGAGCGACATCATGCGGAGCTCGAGGTCGACCTTTCCGCACTCGAGGAACTGCGCGACCTCGGCGTCCGTGAGGATCTCGCGCTCCTTCTCGGTCTTCTGGGCGTCCGGGATCCGGGGGGTGTCCGCGGCCGTGACGGGGTTCGCGAGGATCAGGTCCTTCCCGACAGCCGCGCGGAAGATGCGGGAGAGCAGCCGCTTCACGTGGTCGACCGTGCCCTTGGCCAGCCCCTCGTCGATCACCGCCTGCAGGACCGCGACGATGTGGCGCGGGCGCACGTCGATCAGGCACATCGTCCCGAACGCGCGTCCCTCGGTCTGCACCTCGTACACGTGCCGCCTCAGGTTGATGTGCTCGTCGGGAGCCATCGCGACCTTCCGCGTCTTCCGGTTCGTCACCCACTGCTCGGCGAACGCGCGGAACTCGTCGGGCCCAGCCTCCACCGCGCCGTCGTCGGCGACGAGATCGCCGCGCGCGATCATGCCGTTGACCTTCGCGAGCATCCGCTCGGCGACCTTCGGGTCACGGGTGCCGAGCTTCACGCGCTTACGCTGCTTCGTGCCGTCCGGGCGGTCGAGCCACACGCGGGCGTAGGCCACGCCTCGCTTCCACTCGATCGTACCCGTTCGCTCGTTCGGCACGGTCAGGCCCTCCGACGCATTCCGAGCTGGCGCACCACGTGGTCGACGTTGATCGGGTCGTTGTCTGGCGTGGTCGCGGACGGCGCCCTCTTCGACTTCTGCGCCGCGAACCACTCGCGGACGGCGGCCATGTCGAACCGCTTACGTCCGTTGAAGCGCGTCACTGGGCATCCGTGGCGCACGGCGCGGTCGAGCGTCGTCTGATGGATCCCGAGCAGTCGCGCGGCGAGCGGCTTCGCAACCGGGTCGGTCGGATCGCCGCCGACGGGAGCAGGGGCGCCGAGCATGTCGCGGAGCTCGCGCGCGAAGGTCGGGTCCTCACGCAAGGCGCGACGGAACTCCTCGATCAACTCACGAGCAAAGGCGCTCACGGTCCCGGCTCCTTTCCGAACAAGTCGCCCTGCGCCTTCGGTCGCGAGAGCTCGCCGCCGTACACCGCCCCGAGCGCGGGCAGGATGTCGTGCGCGAGGAGCGACCGGTGGCAGAGCAGGTGGTCGACGCAGTAGCAGGTGAGGACGACGCGCGTCCGGGCGAGCAGCGCGTCCCAGACGGCGCGATGCTCGACGTAGCTCTGGCGCATCTCCTCGCGGTAGGCGCGGTCGTAGATCGCGAAGTAGTCGCCGCCGGCGATGCGTCGGCCTTCCATCGTTTGCGCGCATTGCCAGTTCTCGACGGCCGCGCGCATGCCAGCGAGGCCGCTCTGGAGCAGCGGCCACGACGGTGCGAACGGCAATCCGTCGGGCCCGGCGGACTTGCGCGTGACGTTCAGCGCGTCCAGATCGCGCGTGTCGATCCGGGCGGTGAAGACCGACGTCACGAGAACTCCCGTTCGCACAGGTCCGCCACGTCGTCATGCGCGTACGAGACAACGCTGCCGCCGTCGTGCGAACGGTGCGTCTGCTTGGCCTCGACCCGACTCCAGAACGCATCCTTCCCATGCGTCTCGCCGTACTCGTCGACGATCGCCACATCCTCACGGGCGAGGAACGTGCGCCACTCCTCGACGCTGCTCGGGCGCCATTCGTCGTACGAGCGGAAGCAGAAGCGCCAGCCGACGCTGGACTTGCCGATGTGCAGGCGGTCGCAGCGGTGGCAAGCCTCGCAGTTGTTCGTGCGCGCGTAGAAGTTCGTTCCCATTGGAAGACCATCGCGAGCGGCAACGCCCGCGCGCTGCCGCTCGCGCCGGTTCACTTGCTCTCCGCCGCTTCGGTCGCAGGCGCGACGGTGAAGTCGACGTAGTAGATCTCGTCGGCCTTGAACTTCCCCTGCGCGTCGGGGTTGTTGATCGTCAGGCTGACGCTTCCCGCCGGCGTCCACTTCGACCACGACTTGTTCTGTTCGTCGTAGACCGGATGCAGCGAGACCTGCTCGTTCTCGCCATTCACCACCACGCTCTGACACCGCATCTTCGCTCGAACCATCGTGTCCTCCGTTGCTTTCGTGTCGTTTCACGCCTCACACAACACTCGACGTCATCGCGAGCCACCTGCGCCACCGCAATCGCAGTCGGTGGCATGATGAGCGATGGGGCAGCTCTCACGCCGGTACTGACGGTCCCCGCCGTGGAGCGCCGCGGTGAGGACAGTCTCCGTATCCTTGCGGCTGGTGTTCGTGCCCACGCCGATCCACGCGCCGTCCTCGGTCGTCACGGCGACAACGACACGCATGCCGGGCTCGATGAACCGAGCGGCAATACTTTCGGCCGACTCCTGCGCCAGCTCGCGCAGATCGTCTCGTGCGATGGTGGACGTGCGCCGCGCCTCGTTGCGTTCGTCCTGCGCAACGCCGTCGATCAACGCGCGTTCGCGGTCGGTCATGTCGGCCATCAGACTCGGGCCTTTCGTGCGCGGCGGTCCGCCTCGATGGCGAGGCGGATCTCGCAAGAGATGACGAGCCGAAGAGCTTCGATCTCGTCCCTGCCTAGCGAAGTCACGCAGTAGTTCTGCATCCACTCGTGAACAGCGCGGTTCGCGCGCCGCTCGCGGTCGGCGTGCGTCGAGCCTGTGACGCGCTTCGCCTTCATCGCTTCGCCTCCTCGCGCTTGTACGTCGGCAGCCTGATCACTACCGCCGCGCACCAGAGCGACAGCGTCGCGAGCGGACCGCGCCACCACTGCGAGCGGCGGTTCCCATCGTGTCGATCACGCATGACGCACCTCCACCGGCTTGCCGGCCTTCGTAGCGAGTCCAATGGCGTGTGCCGTCCCTGTCGATCGGCCGTCCCAGAACGCCACCACGCGATCCGCGTCGGCGACGATCAGCTTGTTTCGTTCGAGCGGCGCCTTGCCTCCGAATCGCGCATAGTCGGGGAAGTGCACGATGACCGCGAGCCCGCGCGACCGCGCAGCCTGCTCGGCGATCGAGTCGACGCCGAGGGCTCCGCCGCTGATCACCACGGTCGCATCGGGGAGCGATGCGACGAACGAGCGGATCGCGGCGACGTTCTGCCAGCCACGCGAACCGACGATGGCGACGCGTTCAGGCATGACGCACCTCGGGCCACTCGCGCACGCGGAGGTCCTCGGGCCATTCCGACCAGTCACCACCCTTCGCGTCACGCAGCCGCGTCGCGATCACGCGCCCACCGCCCGTCGGTCGTTCACGCCACCGCACACGCGACACGGCGCCGTCTCACCCGGCAGTGCGGGCAGGTTGAAGCACGCCGGACACGACGAAGCGCGCGGGCGCGGGATCACCTGCCCCGTGCCGACGCCCGGCTGCGACTCGAGCGACCCGTGCGCGCGACGCTGCGCGGCGATCTCGTCGGCGTCGCCCTGCTCGATCGCGACTCTCGCGGTGGACGTGGTCTCGCTGAGGGCGCGCTCGATCGCGGCTTCGACGATGTGCACGGCGCGCATGATTTGCGTCACGGTGATGTAGTCGCTGACAACGAGCGTCCGCACGACATCGCCGAGCACACCGTCGTCACCGTGCGCGAGGAGACGCGCCGCAGCCGTCGTCGCCGCTCGCGAGCAGGGCGCCCCGAACGCTCCGAGCGCACCGAGCCGCTTCAGCTCGCGACGCAAGTACCAGAGCGCCTTGCGCAGGTCCTCCGCGACGTCGCCCTTCAGGCCGGCGCGGAACACGTACTTGATCGCGTTCCCGACGTTGAACGTGAGGGGCTCGACGATGTCGATGGCCTCGACCCCGGACGGGTGCGACGTGTAGTGCCGCGGATGATTCACCTTCTCGCTCATCGTCGTGTTCCTCCTCGTCGTCACGTTGCCCTCGACTCGACCCACCACACGGCAGCGGAGGGACCCGCTCGCGCGTGATGGATCGACTCGAAGGCCCGAGCGCGAGGCTCGGGCTCCCGAGATGGGTAGGTCAGAACGGAATGTCGTCGGAGCCGGTACCGATCGGCTCACCGGCCTTCGCCTTTGCTTCCATCACCGCCGCGCGCAGCTTCTCGCGGAGCGCCTGCTTCTTGTCGTCGGCGATCGGCTTCGCACCACGAGGCGCGTTCGGATCGTTGATGAAGCGGATCTCGGTGAACCGCGACTCCATCTCGCCGGGCTTCGGCTTCTGCCGCTGCACGACGAGCTCGACCTCGCGCGTGCCGAGCCCCTCGAGGTTCGTGATGTCCCCGCCGGGGAAGGTGCACCCGCACGCACGGAGTTCGGCGACCACGTACTCGGACGCCTTCTCGGTGAGCCAGAAGGTCTTCTTCATCTCCTCGTCGTGGTGATCCTCCGAGGTCACCCGGAAGTTGATCTCGATGAAGGGGGTGCCGGTGTTCGGAGTCTCGCCCTCGGTCGCGCTCTCGGGGAGGGCGACGGCCATGTACTTGCCGATGGGAAGTGCGCTCATTTGCTCTGCTCTTTCTGCTCGTTGCTGGTGACGGTGGTGGGTGCGGTGGTGGTGGTGGTGCTCGGCGTCGCGACGTGCGCGCGTGCCTTCTCGACGATGTCTTTCAGCGCATCGAAGTCCTTCGCTTCGATGGCTTTCTGCTGCGCTGCTGCGCGCTTGTCCGAGGGGAGCTTGGGGACGAGCTGTCCGAGCTCGACACGGAGCGCGTTGCTCGCGCGAAGCGCTTCCTCGAACGCGGACCAGCGCAGCTTGATCTTCGGAGGCAGCGCGAAGCGGTTGCCGGCCTCGAACGCGGCGTCGCGCGGGGGTGTGGTGTAGATGTAGCGATCGCCGGTGCCGGTCGCGCGGGTACGGTCGTTCGGGTCTTCCTTCACCGCGATATCGAGGTTTGCGAAGAGGACCGCGTCGACCCACTCGCGCCAGAAGCCGGCGACCTCCTCGTGCATCTTCAGGCGGTACTGGTCCCAGCCGTCCGACTGCGGGTCGTTGAACTTCTTGATGTGCGCGTGCGCGAGCAGCACCACGTTCATCCCGCGTCTCTCGGTGATGATGTCGAGCTTCGACGCGAGCTTGCGCATCGCCTCGGTCGCGATCTTGAACGCCTTTCCGTAGCCGCCCGCCGCGGTCACCATCGACGACGCGCCCTTCGGGTCGTTCGCGAGGATGTAGCGATGCAGCACCGCTTCGAGGTGATCGAGCGTGTCGATTACGAGCGTCTTGTATCCGTGGGGCTCAGTCGTCAGCGCGTCGACGACCGTCGTGCACTGCGTCCAGTCGGTGATCGCGATGCGCGCGACGTCGTACTCCTCAGTGCCGAGCTCCGAGCAGAGGAAGATCGGCGACGGCGAGCCGGCCGCAAAACCGGTCTTGCCGATCTTCTCCCTCGAGTAGAGGAGCACGCGCGGGGACTTCTCGACGCGTCCGACCTTCACGTGTCCGAGCACGCTGCCCGCGCGGACGACTCCGTTTCCTGCCACTGCCACTGCTGCCATTGCGATCTCCTTCTGTTCGACGTTCGGACTCACTCACTCCAAATCAGGCGGCCCGGCGCACGCTCTCCGGCGTACGCGCGAGCCAGTACGCTTCGACGGCCGTGTGCACCGCGGTGCCAAACGCGAGGACGTCGGCGCGCTCGACCGCCGCGATGCCGCGCTCGTAGCGGTAGTCGTGTCGCTGCCGGCAGCTGTTGAACGAGGCGCGGCGCGACACGGTCAGCAGGCGCTTGCCGGGCGGAGGCGCGTGCACGAGCTCCTCGTGCGCGCCGCGACGGACGTACTTCGTCGCGTCGTCGATGCTCGCCGTCGCCGAGCAGACCGGGTGGTAGTCGCAGGGGCGGCCGCCGAACTGGAAACACGACCCCTCGTTGCGAGACACGAGGCCGAACTCGCGCACCGTGTCGATGAGCGTCGAGTCGACGTACAGCGTCCGCATGTACTCCGCGAGCTCGTCCTCCGTGCGCGTGATGTCGATCTGCGCGATGTAGCGATCGAGGTTCTCGGCGATCTTCTCGCAACACCGCGCGAAGAACTCCGCCGGGTACTCGTCGCGCTCGCGGTGGTCGGCATGGAGCCGGAACACCGTCGGGTTCGCGATCGCGAGCGTCGCCTTGTCCAGCTGCGGGAGGTCGCCCCACTTCGAGTCGGGGTGGAGGGCCGCGACGATGGCTTTCGCAGCCGCCGTCTGCCCCTCGCGGATCACGTACTGGCGCTTCTCTGCCGGCGTTGCCTTCGCCGGATCGATCCCGGGCTTCCCGAGGACGTCGAACACGAAGTCCTCCGCGTCGATGCCGATGGCGCGACCGCCGATCATGTACTGCGACGCCTGTGAATTGAGCGTCAGACGACCGCGGAACGTCGAGCCGGGGCTCACGTCCTCGCTCGAGGTCTTGTGGTCGAACAGGCGAACACGCCCACGCCAGCGGAGCGCGAGATCGATCTTGCCGCCGAGGAGCCAGTCGGGGTCGACCGTGCCGTCGGGGCGCGTCAGGTCGGCGAAGAACTCGCGTTCGACCGCGAGGACTTCGCAGTCCTCGGCGTCCCAGAAGCCGACGTACGCGTTCAGCATCGCGCGCGCGCGGGCGTGCTCGAACGGGTCCATGTCGCTGGGAAGCGCGGCGATCGCGCGATCGAGCCGGCTCACTGGCCTGCCTCCGCTGATTCCATCGCCTGAGCGATCGATCGACCCTCGCCGATGACGCCGTTCACGCGCACGCGCCACGTCCCGCGGGAGTAGGTCCCGATGACGAGGCGGATCACGCGCGCACCCAGGACGTGAGCACGTCGATCCCGCGCACCAGCGGCCCGAAGAGCGACGACTCGATCGCGTCGCGGCGCACGTCCGGCATCGACATCCGATCACGGACCTCGACCGCGACCCAGGTCGCCGCGATGTCGTTGACGGCCTCGACGACGCGCGGCTCGACGCCGGCGGGCGCACCGTGGTCCACGCAGTAGTGGCAGAGCGCGCGCTTCGCGGCGGCCATCATCGCGAAGCCGGCCTGCCACGCAGCCTCGTCGACGGCGAGTCTTGGGCCGCTGGCGAACGCGTCCGACGCGCGGAGGTAGAGCAGGACGAGCGCGCGAAGGTTCGCTTCGGGCTGGGCGACGGTCTGGATCGCGTCCGGCGCGAGGTCGGCGAGGAGGCTGTGCAGGTGGTGGAGAGCCACTCGCGCGCTCACGGGCCACACCCGCACCGGTAGGTCGTGCAGCCGCACGAGTGGCCCGAGGGTGGGCCGTTGTCGTCGTCGTCGCCCGGGGTCCAGTTGTGGCCGCACTCGTCGCACGTGGCGACGCCGCGGCGTGTCTCGCGCCGGTCCTCGGCCTCGCACTTCGGGCACGTGGTCAGGTCGGGCGTGTCGATCTCGTCGCGCGCTCGCTGACGTTCGCGTTCGCGGTGGGTGGACGCGCTCACGGGGACACCGTCGGCCCATGCGCACGCCGGGCGCGACGGCCTTCTTCAGCGCGACGGACGCGTTCGGCGATCGGAACCACCGGTTCGGAGACGGCACGCTCGAACGTCCAGCCGATCAGCAGACGTTCGCGGAGTCGGTTCTGCGGCATCCCGTAGCGTTTGGCCCACACGCTGAGGGTGTGCGTCTCACCGTTGAAGGTGACGAACACGTTGCTGCGCGTGTTCTGGTTCTGCTCCGAACGCGTCGCCCAGCGCACGTTGCCGGGCTCGTACCCGCGGTCATTGTCGATGCGATCGATGGAGTGACCGGCCGTCGGCTTCGGCCCGACGTGCGCGAGGAAGCGATCGAAGCCTCCACGCCCGCGCCATTCGTCGGCAACGACGATTCCTCGACCGCCGTAGTTCGGCCAGTCAGGATGACGCGGATTCGTGCATCGCTGGACGATGTGTCCCAGCGCGACATGCTCAGCGCGACGCTTGCCCATCACGCGGCCTCCGGGCGATGCGCGCTCGCGTACACCGCGTCGTCCGCGTCCTCGTTGCTCGACTCGTCGCAGATCGGACGGCCGCACACGTCGCAGTCCGCGTGAGCGTCGTCGTCCGCTTCGGTCAGCTCGGCGCCGTGGGTCAACTCCTGCGCGTCGAAGCACGACACGCAGAGCACGCAGCCACGGGGCGTGCGGTAGGCGATGAGATAAGGGGTCGGCATCGGGTCCTCGTCGGCCGGGGCGGTGGGCGCCTCGGGTGAGAGAGAACCTATGTCACCTGTCAGAATCTGTCAAGCGACAGACTTGTTTCTTCAGGCGGCGAGCAGGACGGCAGATCCGGGCCGGTCGGTGATGCGGATCCGCGTCACCCCGTCGGGGAGCCGCTTGGCCCGCGCGAGCCGGCGCACCTCGTCTGCCGGCGGCCATACCCACTCGCCGCGCGCGCGCACGTCACCGGGCGTGACCACTACGCCGGGCGTGCCGGTGACCTCGAGTAGCCTCAGGGCCGCGCCCGTCTGCGATGCGGGCCACGGTGCCGCGAGCTCGGCGAGATCCTCACCGACGATCGACAACAGCGATTGAAACGCCGGACGCGGCATGCGGAGGTGGTAGGCAAGCTCGTCGCACGCGCGCTCTAGGTGCTCGTCCTGCGAGCCGCGCAGATGACGCTCCGCGATCTCGTGGTAGATGCGCGCGCCCTCGATGATCGGTCCCGCACCGGGGCGAACGAAGATGGTGTCACGGCCGGCAACGACGCATAGTTGTGCGCCTCCGATCATCCGCGAGCAGTCGAAGCGAAGGATGATGCCGAGCATCCGCGCAAGGCCGTGCGGCCCGGGTGGATCTAGCGGGTCAGCGTCGGCTTCCGCGTAGATCGAGCGCGCGTTGCCTTCGTGGTCCCATGCGTCCATCCACCAAGGAGACGCCCTCGCGCGCCGGCTGTCCTGTGGACAGGTTCGGGACGGGCGCGAGAATGTCCGAGGGCTACTTGGAAGCGTCGTTGCCCTTGTAGTCGTTGCACGGCTTCTTCGACATCACGTGCTGCACGCGCGCGGTCAGGTGCTCGTTGCCGTGCTTCTCGCGGCATACCCAAGCCTCGGACATCATCCGCCACGCCGTTGGCTTCTTGAACCGATCGTAGTCGACCCCAACGACGTGACCAGCCATCGGCCCAGCGGTCACCCGGTACCACTTCACGTGGAAGATTTTTGGCATCGGGTACGTGATCGGTTCGCCCTCTTGCACAAGGAGACCGACCATCACCTCGGGTCGGCAACGTTCCTCGTATTCCGCCGCCACCCGATACGATGCCCACTTGGCGGTGTCGTACGTCAGTCGTACGGCGCACCCGTCGTGCTTTAGGCTGAACTCGTAGTGATCGCTCGACTTGTCCTTCGACGTGAGCCCAGCTTCCGGCGTCTCAGGATTCGCGATCGACGCTTTCAGCCATGCGGCATGCTTCCCCATGTTCGGGTCGACAGTCGCAACTGGTTCGGTTGGCGCCGCGAGGTCGTCGGAGCGCTTCGGCTTCGTACATCCGATCGCCACGACCGCGACCAGGACGATCGCGCGCATCACTTCTTCCCCTTCGGTTTCTTCGTCAGGTTCGGTTTGCTCGTCTTTTCTTCGTCCAGTGCTCGGAGTCGATCGCGCTCGACCTTCGCGGCATCGACGTCGGGATCCTCCATCGCGCGCCGACGCTGGTAGTTGGCCTCGCCGTCGATCCGCTTGATCCACACCGACGGCAAGGGATCGTCGGACGACTTGAGGGCGTCGCGCTGAACGGTCTCGAGGACACTTGGGTCGACCCCTTCAAGCTCAGCGACGCGAACCGCTGCGGCAAGGTGCGGGTAGCGCGCGTTCAGTTCGACGGTGCGGGTCGGCGCATCGAGCATCAGGCCATCGCCGCTGACAAGCCAAGCCTCGCGCACACCGCACGCTCGCGCGTACCTCTTGAGCGTCATCACTTCAAGATCGGCTCGCTCGCCAGCGAAGACGCGCGTGAGGTGACCTCGACCCTTGCCTGACTCGCTACCCTCTTCCTCAAGTCGGTACATCTTTACGCCGCGCAGGTTCATCGCGTGATGCACGGCGCGGAACAGTCGCTCGACGACCTCTCGCATCTCCTCGGTCACGTCGGCCGCGGCGAGCTTTTCGCGCAATTCCTCGACCGTGGTCGGCGTTCGGTTCGACACCCTGACGAGTGTCAGAGGACTCGGAACGCGCGTCGAGCGTGTGACACTTGACAGAATCTGACGAGCGTCACAAGATGCCGGCATGCCGAAGCGATCCGCGGGGCGCGGGCCTGAACTGCTAGCCGAGGCGATCTCGTCCTCAGGCATTCGAAAGTACCTGCTCGAACAGGAGATGGGCGTCGCGCGCGGACTCGTGTCGCGTTGGCTCACCCGCGAGCGCACGCCTGGGCTCGTCGAGGTGGAGTACCTGCACCGTCGATTCGGAATCGCGATCGAGGACTGGCTCACCGCCGACGAGATCGCATCGCTCCCGCGTGAGACGGTCGCCGACGTCCCCGCCGAGCGCCCCACCGGCACCTGACCCGCTCTCCCCGCACGCGCGCCGGGGTTTGCAGTGGCGCACGAGAGAGAGGTGTCGGTGATGGATCTCGTGAAGGTGAACTTCCACGGTGACGAACTGCTCGCCGCTCGCGATGCGAGCGGTCGCGTGCTCGTCCCGATCAAGCGCGTGTGCGAGGTGCTCGGTGTCAACGCTGATGGTCAGCGCGTGAAGCTCGGATCCAAGGCGTGGGCACGAACAGAGATGGTCTCTGTTCGTGACGACGCTGGCCGATTGCAAGACACGTTCTGCATCGACCTCAAGTCGCTGCCGATGTGGCTCGCGACGATCGAGGCGTCGCGCGTCGCCCCTGCCGTTCGTCCGAAGTTGGAGCGCTACCAGAACGAGTGCGCCGACGCGCTCGCGGTCCACTTCTTCGGTCGACGCGATCAGGATCCAGACGCGTCGCACGTCACGCTGATGATCGGCGCCGCGTTCGACCGATTCGCGACAGCAATGCTCGCGATGGAGGAGCGTGCCGAGCGTCGCGAGGCGTCGCTGGAACTTCGCATGCTCGACGCGATCGACAAGAAGTTCGCGGCGCAGCCGTCCACGTTCGGTGGCGTCATCGGCCGTGCGGGAGCGAACGCGATCCGCAGCCAGCTGCGCGAGTACGCAGACCTCTGGACCGGCGAACCTCGGACGGTGCCGACATGGAAGTCGCGGCACAAGAAGGGCGAGCGCGAACTGCGCGACGCGGTCGGCCATTCGTTCCGCGCGTGGGGACTGCTTCCTGTCGGTGGAGCGGAGGGCGAGGCGACGCGCAAGCTCGCGAGCATGCTGCTGACGGCACGCGACATCGCGTCGGATCGCCAGCCGAAACCGCCGACGCAGCCCGACATGTTCAACGTCGTAGCGATCTCGATCAAGAAGCCCGGCACCGGCACGAACGACTGACTCGCCCCGCCCGCGCGCCCCCCAGCGTTGCGGGCTTTGATCGGCCCAAAACCAAGCTTGCGTCGCCGCAGTCCTCGTCACCGCAGCCACAGGAGACCCCATGATCGACGCCCTCACGATCCTCGTCCTCGGCCCTGCCCGCGTTGCAGTGACGACGGCGCTCGTCATCGTCGACATCGCGCAGGCGTTCCGCGACCTCGCGCGCGCCGATGCCAGGGGGATGTGGTGAAACATCCACCGCATCGTGAGGCTGCGGCTGAGCCCGGTCCCAGTACCGCACGCGCGAAACCCCTCGCGCGTTCAGTCGTAGGGCGCCGCGCCGTGCGCTCGCAGGTCCATCACCTTCGGTGGCGCGAGCGGATCGCCGAGATCGTGTCGCACGCGATTTCGGTGCGCAGCCGGATCGAGTGGGCGGCCGCCGCCGACCAAGATCGCAGCCACCTCGATGCGTGCGCGACCGCCGGCGAGGCCGACCGCAAGACCATCCGTGTCGTCGACCTGCTGTTCGTGAAGGACGACGAGTTCGAGGAAATCGTCGGCGCCGTGCGCGAGTGGCGAGCGGCAATCGCGCGCGGTGACCTGTGAGCGCGCACCGCGGCGGCTGCTCGCGGCCCCCCCAGCGCACTGAACAGCGACTGAACGCGCAACGGCGATCGGTCAGCCTCGACATCGTCAACGCCGCGCTCGTGGCGCTCGTGATCGCCGCCGTGTTCGTCGTCTGTCTCTCGATCGTCGGCGGTCCGCCGTGAGCCTGCACCTGCTCCTCCTGGTGCTCCTCGCGCGCGAGTCCACGTCGATCGCGACGACGATGCCGCGCGGGCTCGCCGCGATCGAGGCGATCGTCGACGTGGTCGGGCCCGACGATCCTGCGACCGCTCGCCTGCTGCTCGTCTGGTCCTGGTCGGAGTCGCGGTGGGACGCATGCGCCGAGGGTGACCACGGCCGCGCCATCGGCTTGATGCAGGTGCACGGCGCCGAGGAGGCCCGGTGCGACGCGCGCGAGGGGTACCGATCGGCGCTTCGCCTGATCGGGGTCTTGCGCACTGCGTGCGGGTCCGAACTCGGCGCGTGGCGCGCGTTCGCCTCGGGTCGCTGCGACGGGGCGAAGAGGTTGGTCGAGAGCCGCTGCCGAGCGGCGGGGGGATGCGAATGACCGGAGCAGAGAAAATCATCGAGGCGGTCGGCGAGGGCATCGTCGATCGCGAGGTGCTAGCGAAGCGCGCCGGCCTGACCGAAGGCTCGCTGTCGGCGACGCTCTCGAAGCTCGTGCTCACTGGCCGGCTGCACGCCGAAAAGCTGAACGCCCGCAACTACGACTGGGCCACCCTGCGAGTCGCCTCGAAGCGCGCCGAAGCGAAGCGGGACTCCGCGCCTCGAAGCGCGCCGAAGCGAAGCGGGACTCCGCGCCCGACGGCCCCCGCAGCGTCCGCGCCGACGCCCGCAGCCCACGCCGCGGGTGACGGCCTCGAGGACTGCACCTCGGTCACCTACCGGCCGGAGGAGATCGCCGCGTTCGTCGAACTCGAGGCCACGCTCACGATGGCGCTCGCCAAGGTGCGCGAGGTCGTGAACGCGCTGCAGGCTTCGCCGAATCTCGGACCGAAGGGCGCTGCCGCGATGCGCCTGATCGCCACCCTGATGGCGGAGGCGAAGTAAGCCGTGCCCGCCGCGCTCCCGTGGTTCGCGCCGTCGAGCGCCGCACGCACGCCCTCGCCGGTGCGTTCGGTCGAGCGCGTCGTGGCCGAGCTCGTCGACACGCTGCTCGACGACCCCGAGGCGATCCTCGGCGCGGTCATCTGGCCGCCCAAGGTGACGCGCGTGCGAACGCGCAAAGGGAAGGAGGTCCCTGTCCATGGCGGACCGCGTGCGAGCGAAGAGAGCGCGAGCTCCTCGGACGCGAGCCCTACTACCGATCACGCCCTCGAGGAGACGCTCGAGGGGGAAGACCCGACACAGAAGGAAGCCGGCGCGTCTCTCCCGGCCCCTTCGCCTTCACGCTGTCGCGTCGTCGACAAGCGCGGCGTGGTCGTGAGCGAACACGACGGCGTCGAGAACGCGACCGCCGCGAACACCACGGCGCGAAGGAGCGGACGACCGACGCGCGTGATCCGCGTGATCGACAACACCCCCATGACCCAGTGGAGCCACGCCCGCATCGACGCGTACGCCTTGCACGGCATGGAGAACGTCTACGACAGCGATCGAGGTAGCGGAGAGCATCCGCAAGCGAGCGCGCAGCGACGCCTACGCGGACTGCGCGCTGTTCGGTGACGCTCACCCGAGCCCCCGTTCGCGAATCAGCAGCTCGAGCGTGTGCGCGAGTTCTTGGTCAGCCACGACCCGGACACGGCGCCAAGACGGGGTACGTGCGCCACCCAGACGACTTCTTCGCGACTCCGGCCTGGGCCGTGAGGGCGATCCTCCCGCACGTCTGCCGCTACGGCCTGCACTACGGCCCCGCCGGCGAGGGCGACACGATGCTCGATCCGTGCGCCGGAGACGGAGCGATCCTCCGCGTGCTGCGCGAGACGTGGCCAGACGCAGTCGTTGAAGGCATCGAGAGCGACGAGGAGCGCGCAGCGAAGAGCGGTTCCCGCTGCTCTGATGCGCTCACCGTCGGCTGGGAACGGCCGCGCCTGATCCTCACGAA
Organism: Polyangiales bacterium; assembly: GCA_046593995.1. Classification (GTDB taxonomy): domain Bacteria; phylum Myxococcota_A; class Polyangia; order Polyangiales; family JADJMO01; genus JALHOE01. The sequence continues at coordinate 30,877 of JBKJQC010001264.1, read as the reverse complement.
CCCGCCGTACGCGTTCGCGATGGAGTTCGTGCAGAAGGCACTCCTCGAAGTTCGCCTCGGCGGCACCGTCGCGATGCTCCTCCGCCTCCCCTGGCTCGCGTCCCAGAAGCGTGCGCCGTGGATGCGGCGCAACACGCCGAGCGTCTACGTCCTCCCGAAGCGTCCCTCGTTCACCGGCAAGGGCACCGACGCGACCGACTACTTCTGGGCGGTCTGGAACGGGCGCCCGCCGACCGTCGGGATCCTGGAGGTCGAGTGATGCCGACCACCCTCCGCCACGCCGTGCAGCTCGAGCACGGCACCGCGCACTACGCGCATGCCGACGACGCGGTGAACGTCTTCCTTCTCGCCGAAGCGGAGGGCCGTCCCGCGCTGCTCGTGATCGACGGCGAGCCGCAGATGTTCTGTCACCTGAACAAGCCCGGCGCCGACCGTGGCGCAGAACCGAAGAAGGAGATCTGACCACGATGGCGAAGAACGATCTGAGGAACTTCGAGGAGGTCCTGACCGACCTCGACGACGGCCACGTTCACGAACAGCTCACGGCGCTCTGGGCCGAGCTCGTGAAGAAGGTCCGCGAGGTGAACAAGCCCGGCGAGCTGACGATCAAGCTCTCCGCCAAGCTCGAACGCGGCTCGATGCTCCGCGTCGACGCGAAGGTCACGAGCAAGCTCCCCGCACCCGCGACCGGGCCGACCCTCTTCTACACGGACGAAGAGGGCAACACGACGCGCAACGACCCGAAGCAGATGCCACTGAGGAACGTCACGGCGCTGAAGCCGCAGGCGTGAGGAGCACGAACATGGCGAACCCGACGACGAATGGTTTCACGGAGCTGAAGAGCGGTGGCTGCGGCGGCGACGCGAACCGCTTCAAGGACGCCGACTCCGTCGTCTTTGCGGACGTAGTGAACACCAAACTCACCGCCGTCCTCGACTACCACCGCGCAGGAAGCGACAGCGGCGCGCGCTGGGGCGAGCATCGCTCGATCTACGACTGCCCGCTCTCGGACCAGTGGGAGCTCTGGATCGCGAACGACGGCAAGGCGATGACGCAGGACCAGTTCGGCGAGTTCATCGACGCGAACATGACGGACCTCGCGAGCCCAGAGGCTACCGAGAAGGACGTGGCGAAGCCCGCCGACGTGCTGCTCATGGCGCGGAACCTGACAGTGCGCACGAAGGGCGAGTTCTCGCGGATCATCAACCCGACGACCGGCGAGGGCTCGCTCATCTCGAAGCTCGAGAACGACACCGCGAGCACGACGATCCCGCGCGCCTTCCTCCTGAAGCTCCCGGTCTTCGAGAACGGAACCATGTACCGCGTCGAGGCGCGCGTGCGGTTCCAGATGCAGAACGGGCCGGCCGATCTTCTCGTACCACCTCTTCCAGCCGAGCGAGATCGTGCGAGACGCGTTCGCGGGCGTTCGCACCAAGGTGATCACGGATACGGGCCTCCCGATGTTCGCCGGCTCGCCGGAGTGAGCGGATGACGATCGTCCTCCGTCCGTACCAGCAGGATCTCGTCGCGCGATGTTCGCGAGCGTTCGCTCGTGGGCGTCGCAGCGTCGTGATGCAGCTGCCGACGGGCGGGGGAAAGACCGCGACGGCGTCGGAGATCATCCGCCGCTCGCTCGCGCGCGGGAACAAGGTGGTGTTCGCCGCGCACCTCGACAGCCTGATCGAGGACACGCACCAGCGCCTCACCGAGGCCGGGATCTACGCCGGCTTCGTGCAGGCCGGGCGTCGTGCGGAACCGCTCGCGCCCGTCCAGGTCTGCAGCCTGCAGACGCTCCACGCGCGCGGCGAGCGCCCGGCCGCCAACCTCGTCATCGTCGACGAGTGCCACCGTGCGATGGCGTCGACCGTGCGCGCGGTCCTCGAGGCCTACCCGCACGCGTTCATCCTCGGTCTCACGGCGACGCCGCAGCGTGGCGACGGGCAGCCCCTCGGCGACGTGTTCGAGGAGTTGGTGCTCGGGCCCTCGGTCCGCGAGCTCACCGTCGCGAAGCACCTGGTGCCCTGCGACGTCCTCGCGACGACGGAGCCGACGGACGCGCTGCTCTCGGAGCCCGTCGACGCATACGAGCGGGCGATGCCGGGGAAGCGGGCTCTCGTGTTCACGGCGACGGTGAACCATGCAGAGTGGGTCGCCTACGGGTTCAACGCGCGCGGGATCCCCGCCGCCGTGGTCAGCGGCGACACGCCACGACCCGAGCGCGCGCGCCTTCGCGCCGCGGTCACAGAAGGTTCCGTGCGAGTGCTCGTCTCGGTGAACGTCTTCATCGAGGGGTTCGACCTGCCCGCGATCGAGGGGATCATCCTCGCGCGCGACTTCGGCGTGACGAGCGCGCTTCTGCAGGCGATCGGCCGAGGGCTCCGCCCTTCGCCCGCCACCGGCAAGACGCGCTGCACCGTCTACGACCTGCGCGGGTCGGTGAACCTCCACGGGCTCCCCGACGAGGACCGCGTGTGGTCGCTGGGCGGGAAGCCCCGCCGGACCGAGAAGCTCACATCGCTCCGGCGCTGCATGGCCTGCGCGGCGATCTTCCGTCCCGCCGTCCGGTGTCCTCGATGCGGCGAGCGCGTGGACATGACGGTGGCCGAGACGAAGTTGCCGCGCGTGCTGACGCGCGAGGAGCGCGAGGCGCTTCGCGAGCAGCGTCTCGACGGCCTGTCGCAAGCGGACCGCGACGCGTCGTACTTCTTCAGCCTCGTCCACGTGGCGAAGACGCGGCGGCGCATGCGCGAGGGCGCGGCACGGAATTGGGCGGAGGCCGAGTTCAAGAAGCGGTTCGGTCGTGGGTACGAGCCGGCCGCGCCGGCTGCGCGCGCAGCGGGGTCGCGATGAGGCCCGTGCGTGCGCTCCCCTCGAACGAGGAAGCGCAGCTGCAGAACCGCATCCTGCTGCGCTTCGGCGCGGAGCCGGGCGTGCTTCTGCTCGTGAACACGGTCAAGACGGTCCCGAATCCGTTCGGGCCCGGCCACCTGACGTTCGGCCTCGGCGAAGGGTCGCCGGATCTCGTGGGCTCCGTCGACGGGCGCGCCGCGGGCTGGGAGCTCAAGGTGCCGGGCAAGAAGCCGAAGGCGCACCAGGACGCCGTACACCGGGCCTGGCGGGCGCTCGGCTGGTTCGTTGGCGTGGTGACGACCGAGGAAGAGTTCGCGGCGTCGCTCGAGCGCTGTCGCGCGGGAGCGAGCTCGTGAACGGTGCGCCCTATCAGATCGCGTTCGCGGTGCACGTCGTACCGATCGACGGTGGGCTCCGCGGTTCGGCCGGTTGGGGCGCTGTGGTTCGTCGTGGCGATGGCGCGGCCGAGTTCCGTGGCCACGCCTGCTTCGTGTCCGAGGCGCAGCTCGCGGACCACGGGCGTCGCGTCGTGGTCGCGACGCTCCCGTCTCAGTCGACGCACTTTTTCATCGTCGAGAAGACGGCAATGCACGAAGCCGCGCGCGCGGACATGGAGCGCGCGCGCGTGCTTGCGCGCTCCGCCGCGACGGTTGTTGGTCATCTGATGGCAGTGGTCCCGCAGCGAGCTTGAGGGAGGGACACGTCGGATGTGGGATCTGGGCGACACGACACCTGCGATCGCGATCACTGCGCGTTGGTTCACGCTGTCAGGCGGGCAGGTGCTCGCGCACGAGGACATGCCTGCGACGTTCGTCCCCGCCCGCGGGGCGGTGACCGTGTACGACGAGAACCGCGAACGGTTCGTCACGAGCTCCACGCAGGCCCGAAACCTCGACGACGCAACCAGGATCGCCGTCGGGCTCGTGCTCGAGCTCGACATGCGGGCGGACGCGATCGCGGAGATCGAGGCGCGTGAACGCGCGCGGCAGGCCGGCCGAGATCACGACGACGGGAAGGACCAGGTCCGGCAGATCCGCCGCCGGCTCTCGGACCCGGCGACCGTGCTGCACCTGCTCGGCCTCACGCGTCGCTCGCGCCGGCAGCCCCGCGGCGTGATGGTGCTCTGCCCGTTCCACAAGGAGCGGACGCCGTCCTGCTCGGTGCGCGTCGGCAAAGACGGGACGCTCCAGGTGAAGTGCCACGGCTGCCAGAACGGCGGCGACGTGTTCTCCCTGATCGCTGCGGTGCACCGCCTCGAGCTCCGTCGCGAGTTCGGTCGCGTGCTCGAGGTCGCTGCGTGCCTCGCCGGCGTGACGCTCGCCCGGAGGCGCACGTGAACGCGGCGATGCCGTTGGGGTCGCTCGAGACCGAGAACCATCCGTACGCGGAGGAGTTCCGGCGCGCGGCTGCGCGCGCGAAGGTCGAAGAGGACGCACGCACGACGAAGTTCCTCGGCCTCCTCATCCGGAACGAGGACTACCCGGCGATCGAAGAGCCGATCGACTGGATGGTGCGCAGCCTGATGCTTGCCCCCGGGCGTCCAGCGCTGATCGCTGGCGCTGGTGGCGTCGGCAAGACCTACGTCGTGCAGGCGATTGCGCTCGCGCTGCAGAACGGACAGTCAGCGCTCGGTGGGCTCGTGCAGGAAGGTGCGCGACGCAGGGTGCTTCACATCGACACCGACCAGGGGCTACGGGCGACGCGCCGCCGGTACCGACGCCTGTCGGTCGGCATGGCGCTGCCGATCAAGCCGTCACTTTTGTCGCTCAGCGATATGGCAACGCTCGAGCCCAAGTTCAATCCCACCGACGTGGCGCACTGGCGTTCGATCTTCAAGCACTTCGATCTGGTCATCGTCGACGCGCTCTCCGGGCTGCTCGCAGCGTCGGATCTCGACGAAAACAAGGCCTCCGACGCGCGCTCCGTGATGAAGGCGATCATGGACGCGTCCGATGCGGAGACGTGCACGGTCATCATTATCGCGCACACGGGAAAAGACGTTAGCGACGGCAAGGGCGGCAAGGTGCAGCAGACCGATCCCCGCGGATCGTCCGCGATCAAGCAAGCGGCGGGCGTCGTCTGGTCGTTCACGGGCGAGGTCGCACGCGGTGAGGTGCGCACGGCCACGCGCACGCGCGACGCCGCGGACGATGACGGAGACGATGGGATCGTTCAGGATTTTCAGTACAAGATCGAGGCTGCGCCTGTCGACGTGAAGGGCATGCTCCGTCGCGATGGTGTGCCCGTGCGAGGCCTGCAGGTCGTGCGCGTGCTGCAGTCTGGACGCGCGTCCGGCGGGCGTGAGGCGACGCTCCACGCGCTCAGAGTGAATATCCTTATGGCCATAAGGCGCGGATCGATTCGCTCGCAACGGAACCTCGAGGGGGTAGTCACGGGCAAGGTCGAGGACATCCGGAAGACGTGGCGCGAGCTCGTGAGCGAGCAGGTCGTGAAGAAGGGAGACGACGGGTTCTGGTTCGAGCATTTCGATGACGAGGACGGTGTCGTACCCAGCGACGAGGTCGCGTCGTGAAACCCACCGCTACCATGACCTCGAGGTGCGTCCCGAAACGCGTCCCGTGTTTCAAAACTTTGGGGACGCACCCAGATCCTACTGAGGATCTCACTGCGTCCCGAAAGCGCGTCCCCCGATTTCTTGCAGGACGCAGCTTGTTTTCCCGCTGCGTCCCGTGCGTCCCCCTTAAGGGGGGGGCCCTTCGGGACGCACCCCCCCTGGGACGCACCTCCGGGACGCGGTTGAGGGTGTGCGTCGAGGTCGCAGCGCGATCGGGCCGCTCGGGAGCTCTCGCTGCACGACTGGCAGCCACGTCGGTGCAGCGCCTCGAGACCGGGTCGCGGCGACGCGTCGACCATGCACGAGTCACGACAACAGCGACGCGCGGTTACGCGCATGTCGCGATGGAGCAGAGCTGATGGCGCGTAGACAACGAGTCCATGTCGAAGACGTCATGGCCGCTGCCGTCGAGGAGCAGCGGCAGCAGGAGCACTCGCTCGCGGCGCTCGCGCGTCGGGAGGACCGTCAGGTCGACAACGCCATCGCCGAACGCATGTTCGTCGGGCCGATGGTCGCGTGGGCGACGGAGCGCGCGCGCGGTGTCTCGCCGGCGAAGGCGAAGGACGACGGGCCCACGCCGTGGCGATGGCCGAACGAGATCGCGGTCGTGCGCGCGGTGGCGACGCGAGGCGATGCGCACGCGTCCGTGCGCGGGGTCGGGGGGAACCTCGGCCGCATGATCGACCGGAAGGCCCTTGGCGGCGGTTCGGCGCCGACGAGCACTCGAGCCTACGAACCGAGCTACGACGAGCACCAGCACGCAGCCTTCGTCGTCTGGCAGACCCTCACGAAGCGCGAGCGCGAGCTCCTGGAGGTGATGCACGTGCAGATCGCCTCCCAGGGCGACGGCGGGGCAGCATCTGTCGCACCGAAGGTCCGCGAGCTCGAGCGCGAGGGGGCGATCGCGGGCGCCTTCGAGTTGCTCGCTCCTCTGAAGGTCCGGCCCGGGCAGCTCGAGCTCGCGCGCGTGAAGCCGATGCTGCTGCTCGCGATCGCCGTCGAGCATCTGGAGATCGACGCCGGAGAGGACCGCAGGAAGGTCGTCACGAGCCTCGTCGCGAAGGACCTCGGTCGCGCGCGCGACGCCTTCCGCGATCGCCTACGAGCCGTCGACCTGTCGGACGCGAACCATCGCGAGCGGCAGCACCTGCTCGTGCCTCCCGCGTCCCTCGAGGATCTTGGGCGCGAAGTCGAGGTCGTCGTGTGCATCGGCGCGATCGCCGCCGAGCCCATTGCTCACGGCACAGACGTCATCGCTGCGATCGTCGCCGGCGAGCGCCCTCATTGCGACCACGCGCGACTGGTCGCCGACGCCTCGAGCTGGCCGTCATGCGACGCGTGCGGTAGGCCCCGCATGCAAGGAGCAAGACCATGAAGCCTGCGCAAGAACACACATCGGCATCGGGGCGGTGAGGTCGGCATCGAACGCCTCGCGATGAACGATGCGTGTGTTTTGTGGGCACCGAACTGCGACGCAGGCGGACTGTGCCGCGCAGGGTTGAGCTCCGGGGCGCAACCAGGTGACACTCGCCGGTATATGTCCACGCCGAACGCGCCGCCCCCGACGCCTCCGCTCGGAGGCGCGGTGCAGGCCGCCGACGCCACCACCCCCACGACGGCGAAGGAGGTGGTCACCGATCGCGACGCGAAGATTGTTTGGGCCGCTGTCATCACATCGGTCGCCGCTCTTCTGGGCATGTTGCACTACGCCGTCGATGTTGGGCGCGCGCTAGAGAAACTGTCGACCCTGGAGAAAAAGGTCGACGAGGTGAAGAACGATCTGCGCGGCGACCTGAAGGAGATCAAGGAGGACCTTCGTCGCACCAAGGCCGGGATGGACGCGCTCGTCGACGGTGGCGTGACAGCACCTGTCGACGCTGGTGCGGACATCGCTCCGCCACCGGTTTCTTTCGTGATCTATGCGACGTGCTTGCCGAGTTCGGTGAAGGTCGCCGATGGCGACCTCGATGCCGGTGCACCGTTCTGCCTCGACGCCGCCGTGAGACTGCACCGCGAGATTCGGGACCAGAACGAGTTCGTGATCAAGACCGCGCGCAAGGAGATCGAGTCCGGCGCCCAGACCTTCATCTGGTACGCGTCGACGGCTCCGAAGATTCAGTGCTCGTGCACGCTCAAGCTCGCGCCGTACTGATCGCCAGATCAGGCGGCTCGTCGACGTGGCGTCGCCGCCCACGCTCGCAGACGGTCCGCGTACGCCGCCACCCTGCCAAGACCCCAGTTCGTGATCGGTAGACCCGCGCCCTCGTAGCGCTGCACGGTCCTCACCGGCAGCCCAAGAGCCTCGGCGATCTCCTTCCACCCGACGCAGTCAGGGCGTTGCCCTACGGCCGCCCGGCGGTCGGTCTCCACATCCCCGCTGGTCCCCGCCCCTTCGCCCGCGTTGAGCATGCCCCTGCCCTTCCGTGCCCCGCCTCAAGCTGGAGAGTGCCATGTCCGGCGCGTCTTGTCGTGTTGTGGCGCGACGTGGCGGCACGTGTCGCGTCTCGTCGTGTTTCGTCGTTTGATTAGCCCCCCTAGAAGCCTCATTGTTTGGGCAGGCTGAGAGAGCGGCCGACGGCGGTGGGGCCCCTCCCTTTCGCGCCAAGCCTCCTCGGCGTCGTCGGTCGCTCCTCTCCGTCTCTCCATGGTGGACGCGCCCGCCGGCCCTCGAGGCTGCAGCGGGGGTCGCAGGACCCACCCCGGGTCGAAAAAAAACGGCCCCCCGGCCCCTCCCTGAGAGGCGCCCCCTTCTCCCATAGATGGCCAAAACCAAGCGGGTACGTACCAAGCCCCGCCCGAAGGCCAAGGAAACGCGGCCTGCGCGCTCGCTGAAGGGCCGCATCACCGAGAAGATCGGCGCATCCATCACGCGGCTCGGGAAGGACGGCCGGCCGGCGCGCGAGATCGCTGCGCTGGTATCCAAGGAACACCGACTTGCTCCGCCGCTCTCGCATGTTGCGGTGCTGAAGTTCATGGAGCGGTCCGCGTCGCTCTCGACGCCGCTGGCCTCCATCGAGCCGGTGAAGGACGAAGGCCTCACCGCCGGCGAGCTCCTGAAGCGCGAGGCCCTGAAGCTCGCCGAGGTCGCTGGTCGGTTCGCGCAGGCCGGCAACGCGCAGGCCTACCTCCGATCCCTCGGCACGCTCGCCACGGTCCTGAAGACGACCGAGGCCCTGGCCTCCGCAGAGCGGAAGCGAGAGGGCACGAAGACCGGGCTCGCTGACGTCATGTCGGCCGCCTACGCGAAGGACAAGGAGCTTCGGGCCGACGCTCCGGAGACGTGGCTCACGGTCGCGGTGCCTCGAGTACTCGCCGACCTCCTCGAGGTGGCCGACGCCCTGGCCACTGTCTCGACGTCGCGGCGGGCCGCGCTCGGCCGACCGCTCGTCGCGGCGCTCGACGCCCTGGCCGCCGCGAGCTCCGCATGAACGCCGTCACCGACGCGCACGATCTCGAGCTCGACGCCTTCCGTCACTTCCGTCACGACCCCGTCGGCTTCGGAGAGCACGTCCTCGGAATCGCACCCTGGTCGAAGTACCGGGAGTTCCTGCACGCCATCCGCGACCACGACCGTGTCGCGTGCCGCGCCGGCCAGAAGGTGAGCAAGACCGCCGGCCTCGCCGTCTTCTCTCTCTGGTGGGTGTGCACGCGACCCCTCGGCAAGGTCATCTTCTGTCTGCCGTCGGACCTGCAAGGGAAGACGGGCGTGTATGCGGAGATGCTCCGCATGCGCGAGGAGGCGCGCTACCCGCTCGGGGGTGAGCCTCACCTCGACACGCAGTCCGGGATCGTCTGGTCGCCTCGGCGCCGCATCTTCGGCTTCTCCGCCGACGGCGGTGGCCGGCAGACCGAGAAGTTCCTCGGGCACTCAGGCGAGGACCAGGCCTTCGTCCTCGACGAGGCGCCCGGCATCCCGGACACGATCATCCGCGCGCTCGACGGCAACCGCGCAGGCGGCGGCAAGATCGTGCTCGCGGGAAACCCGACGCGCACGCACGGGAAGTTCTACGACGCGTTCCACACGGAGGCGCGCTCCTGGAAGGGAGTGCACATCCCGAGCACCGCGTCGCCGAACGTCACGGGCGAGCGGTACGTCCCCGGGCTCGCGCTCCCCTCGTACATCGCGGAGAAGCGCGCGGACTGGGGCGAGAAGAGCTGGGACTTCCAGGTGAAGATCCTCGGCGAGTTCTGCGCGCAGGACGAGCACGCGTTCCTCTCGCTGCAGATGGTCGCGGCCGCGCAGGAGAGGTGGACCGAGGAGCCCTCATCGCAGGACCTGGCCGAGCCTCTCCGCCTCGGAGTCGACCCTGCGCGTGGCGGCGACGACAGCACGGTCATCGCAGTGCGACGCGGCAACTGGGTGCGGCTCGTCGAGCTGAAGAAGCACGACAACGTGCAGGTCGCCAACAGGGTCCTGCGCTTGATCGTCGAGCACGCGCGGCCGGGCGAGTACGTCAGAGCGAAGATCGATCAGACGAACAACAACGGCGTCGCGGACGTGCTGAAGCGCGCCGAGTTCCCGAACGGCATCACGGTCGGGATCGTCGAGCTGATGTCACAAGACAAGAGCACGCACCCGAACTTCGTGGACCGGCGAGCAGAGGTCTACGGCTCGCTCAAGGAGTGGCTTCCGACAGGCGCGCTACCTCCGAGCTCCGAGCTGCAGACGCAGCTCACGAGCATCAAGCAGGACACCGACGCGCGCCTGCGCATCCGGCTCGAGAGCAAGCGCGACCTCGTTGCGCGGCTCGGCCGTTCCCCTGACCACGCCGACGCGCTCGCGCTCTCGACCTTCGAGACGGCGCCCGACACGTCGACGACGGGTGACGGCACCGGCTGGGACTCCTCACTGCTCGGCACGTGGGGCAACCGATAGCGAGAACACCGCACCATGGCCGCACGCGCGATCGAAGTCATCGAGCCGCGTTCGCGGTCGCACATCCAGTGGACGCCGGCGCTCCTGCGAGCAGCGGAGGTCTCCGCCGATGGCGGACACCTGCGTCTCGCCGGCGAGCTCTGCGAGACGATGATCGGGGACGACCGAATCAAGGCGGTCCTCGACACGCGGACGGACACGCTGCTCGGTCTGCCGCTCACCTTCGAGGGGCGCAGCAAGCGAGCGATCCGACAGCTCGAAGCGAAGGAAGACTACTGGTCGATCTTCGACGATACGGAGTTCAAGCGCCTGCACATGTGGGGGCTCGTGCTCGGCGTCGGCGTCGCGCAGCTCCTCTGGACGATCAACGCGGCCGGTCGCGACATCCCGCGCCTCGTAACGAAGAACCCGCGGAACCTCGAGTGGGACGACGACAACCAGCGGTGGTTGTTCATCGGTCAGGACGGAAAGAAGACGCCGGTAATCACCGGCACCGGCGAGTGGGTGCTCTACACGCCATACGGTGTCTCGCGCCCGTGGGCGTTCGGCGCCTGGCGCGCGCTCTCGCGGTGGGCATTGCTGAAGGCCTACGCGCTCACCGACTGGCCGGCGCACAGCGAGACGAAGGGGCACGGCATCCTCGTCGCGACCGGCGTCCCGACCGGAAAGCCGGAGCGCGCGCAGATCGCCACGGACCTCCGGAACCTCGGTCGCAAGGCCGTCGTGCCGCTCCCCGCCGGCATGGACCTGAAGCTCCTCGAGAGCACGGCCCGCAACTGGGAGACGTTCAAGGCGCAGATCGATGCCGCGGACAACGGCTACGCGGTGGCCATCCTTGGGCAGAACCTGACCACGATGGCGGGGGCCACCGGCAATCAGGGAGCGGCCGCGATTCACAAGGACGTCGCGCTCGGCAAAACGAAGTCGGACAACGAAACGACGTCGACGATGGCGCACGACCAGGTGCTCGCGCCTTGGGCGGAGTCGAACTTCGGATCACGCGCTGCCGCGCCGTGGCCCGTCCGGGACACGTCCACCCTCGAAGACAAGCGCGGTGCCGCGGCGGTCGAGCAGACGCGGGCACAGGCGACATCGATGTTGAAGCAGGCGGGCATCATCTCGCTGAACGAGGCGCGTGAGCGCCACGGCTACGCGAAGGTGGACGGCGGCGACGAGATCTCGGTCACGTCGACACCGGCGCCCGAGCCGTCTCCCAGCGAGGACGAGCACGAGACGGCGCAGCCTGACGAGCCGGCCCCCGTGCCCGCTCACGACGACGGCGAAGACGACGAGACCGAAGGGTGACCACGATGCACAAGGCCTTCCAGATCGCGGCGAGCCTTGCGTGGGCGCTCGACACGCACACGCTGACGACCATTCTCGAGATCGCGAACCGCGAAGGCGACGGTCCGGAGGCCGTTGCTGCGCGGCTCGGTCGGCCGCTCGAGAACACGCGCACGGTCACGACCCGCGACGGTGTCGCGGTCATCCCCGTGATCGGTCCGGTCTTCCGACGCGCGAACGCGTTCGACGACATCAGCGGCCCGATGACGTCGGTGCAGATCCTGGCCCGCGACTTCCGCGCCGCGCTGGAAGATCCGAACGTCGACTCGATCCTCCTCGACATCGACAGCCCTGGCGGCGAGGTGAACGGGATCCACGAGTTCGCGCAGCAGATCTTCGAGGCCCGCGGCGTGAAGCCGGTCGTCGCCTATGTCGGCGGCATGGGCGCGAGCGCCGCGTATTGGATTGCCACCGCGGCCGACGAAATCGTCATCGACCGCACCGGCAGCGTCGGCTCGATCGGCGTGGTGATGGCGATGTCGAAGCCCGAAGGCGAGTCGGCAAAGGACATCGAGATCGTCTCGAGCCAGTCGCCGAACAAGCGCGCCGACGTCTCGACGAAGAGCGGCCGCTCGCTCATCCAGGCGCGCGTCGACGCCATGGCGGACATCTTCGTCGCGACCGTCGCCCGCAACCGCGACACCGACGTCGACACCGTGCTCGAGAAGTTCGGAAAGGGCGGCGTCCTCCTCGGCGAGGCGGCGCTCAAGGCGGGCATGGTCGATCGGATCGGCTCGCTCGAAGGCACCATCGCGGCGCTCGTCGAGCGCACGCGCAGCAGCAGCACAGGAAAGGCACGCACGAAAATGGCCGCGAAGCTCACCCTCGTCACGACCCTCGCGATGATCTGCGGCCTCGGCGCCGATTGCTCGGAGGAGGACCTCACCGCTGCGGTGAAGGACCGCGAGACCGCGCGAGGCGAACGCGACGAGCTCCTCGCGGCCGCCGGCGAGAAGTCGACCATCAAGGCCGTCGGTGCGATCGAGACGGCGAAGTCGGATGCCGCGCGCGTCGAGCAGCTCGAGAAGGATCTCGCCGCCGCGCTCGGTCAGCTCCAGGAGAACGACCGCAAGACGCTCCTCGCGACGCTGCGTGGCGACGGCAAGCTGACCGCGCACATGGAGAAGCTCGCGTCGAAGATGACGCTCGAGCAGCTCCGCGAGTTCGCGAAGGACGCCGCACCCGTCCCTCACCTCATCGCGAAGGAGGTCGAAGAGCCGTCGCAGAAGACCGTGCTCGGCTCGACGCACAAGGGCAAGACGTACGACGACATGGCGCCCGGCGAGCGCGCCGCGCTGAAGACCGAGAACCCCGATCTCTACGAAGCGATGCGGGCCGACTTCAAGAGCCGCACGGGCAAGTAACGAGCGGAAGCGCTCACGAGCCACGCCGCGCGCCGTCGCGCGCGCGTGCCAGTCGCCACGGACCCAAGACCTCACCCGCGCCACGTTGGCGACGGGCTTAGCCGTCCTCTTCGCGAGGCCCGGAGACACTGAATCATGGCCAACGTCACCAAGTCGAGCGTCGTCATCGCGGAGCACTGGAACGAGGCGCTCGAGGGCGCGTGGAAGGACAAGAACGCGTTCATCGATTCCCCGATGGCCGCCGCCGGCGTCGTCGTCGTGCGCCCCGACATGCCCGCGGGTGAAAGCCGCGTCGGCGAGACGATCAACGTCCCGTACTTCGACTCGATCGGCGAGTTCGAGGACGTGGCGGCCGACGGCGACGCGCTCACGGCGAAGACGTTCGGTCAGAGCAAGGAGCAGGCGACCATCGCTGCTGCCGGCTTGATGTTCAACACGACGCGCTGGGCCGAGATGGCGAGCGTGGGGAAGGACATCTACGAGGAGGGCAAGCGCCAGACGCTCCGCTCGGTCCGTCGGAAGATGGACTCGGCGGCGATCGCGGCGGCCGTGGCGTCCGGCACCGGGCAGCTCGTCGTCGACAAGTACTCGGCGACCGTGCCGCGGGTGCTCGACTGGGACCTGCTCTGCGACGGGACCGAGCTCTGGGGTGACGACTCCGAAGACATCGCCGGCCTGGTCGTTCACTCGCGGACGATGGGCGACCTCCGCCGCGCGAAGGACACGGCGGGTCGCCCGCTTTGGGTCGACGCTGTCAGCGGTTCGCTCCCGCGCCTCGCTGGGATCCCGGTGATCCAGAGCGACCGCATGCTCTTCGATGGCTCCGCGATGAGCGCCGTGACCCCGGCCGGGACCACGCCGCCGGTGATCACCCTCACCGGCACGCCGAACAGGCCGATCGATCTGAGGGTCGAGTGCACCGTGCTCGGTGCGCTCGGCACCTCGAGGGTGAAGTGGTCGATCGACGGCGGGAACACCTTCAGCGTTGCGACGCTGACCGCTGCGACGATCCTCATCACCGACCCGCTCAACGAGAACGAGACCACGGGCGTCACGCTGAACATCGCGGCGGGCAACGCCGCGGTGAACAACGTGTGGACCGCGAAGTCGATCGGCAAGTACACCTCTCTGATCTGCAAGAAGGGCGCGATCGCGTTCTGGTTCAACGGCGCCGAGCTCACGCTCAAGGAAGACGTCGACATCTCGCGCAACGCCGACCTCGCGGCGATGTGGCTGTACTACGCGGCGCTCCGCTACAAGCGCGCGCCCGGAAGCAAGAAAACCGGGATCATCAAGCTGCGCCACAACGCCGGCGTCCTCTGAGCAGGACGTAGCCGGTGTCCACCGTCTCGAGCTCGCGTCGCTACTACCTGCTCAAGCGGCTCGCCGCTCGGAGCAACAGCGACCGCGCGCTCGATGCGGCGTGGCATGGCATGCAGAAGGGCGTGCCTGGTACGGCGCTGCCACTCAACTTCCCGGCGCGCGCCGAGCTCGTCGCCGCTGGGTACTCCGCGATCGAGGACGTGTTCGGCGCGGACGTCGACGAGCTCCTGGATGCGGGCCTGACCCGCAGTGAAGCGACAGCGGCGATTGCCGCCGCGGAGATCTGATCATGCCGAGAAACGTCACCACGAAGCCCTTCGAAAACTCCGCCACGGGCTACAAGACCGAGAGCGGCAAGTTCGTCCACGCGCCGGCGATCGCGCTGCTCGTCCTCGCCGCGTTGGCCGCCGGCCAGACGATCGGTCCCGTCGTGGAGTGCGGCGGGAGCTCGTGCGCGCGGCTGACTCTCGAGGTCACCGCGAAGAGCGGCACGAACCCGACACTCGACGTCTACGTCGAGACGTCGCCGGATGGCCTGACCTCCTGGCGGTCGCTCGCAGACTTCGACCAGAAGACCGACGTCTCACTCGCGATGGGGGCCGTCACCGAAGCGGGCACCACGCCGCCCGACATCACCCTCACGGGGACGCCGAACCGGTACATCAACCTCAAGGTCCTCTGCACGCTCCTCGGCGCGCGCGGTACCTCGAAGATCAAGTACTCGCTCGACGGCGGGAAGACATACTCCGCCGAGCAGCTCACCGCTGCGACGATCGAGATGCTCGACCCAGTGACCGGCGAGACGACCGGCGTCACGCTCAACGTGGAGAACGCGGCCGCCGCCGTCGACAACGTCTGGACCGCCAAGACCGCGGGCTACGAGCGCAAGCAGTTCGTCGGCCTGGACCGGTACATGCGCTGCGTCGCCGTCGTCGGCGGCAGCGCAACACCGATCGTCACGGCTTCGGTCACCGGCGAGCTCGTCTGACGTGTCCCAATTCGCCGCGATCGGAGACCTCGCGCAGGTGGGCGTTCCCGCCGCGGTCACGGCGGAGATCCCCGTCGCGACCCTGAACGGGATCCTCACGAAGCGCTCGGTCTACGCCGAGGGCTACCTCGCGGCCTCGGGCAGATACACCCTGCCGATCACTGCGTGGGGTGACGACCTACGTCTGGCGGTCGCGCAGCTCTCTGGCTGGGACGTGATGACGGTCGTCGTGGGGATCAATCCCGAGACGCCGGCAGGCGCGGTCTGGCAGGCGCGACGTGACGAGGCGCAGCGGTGGCTCGAGGGAGTTGCCGCCGGTCGCGTCTCGCCCGTGGGTATCGTCGACTCGACACCGGACGACGCCGAAGAGGATTTCGTCGTCGCGTCTGACACGCCTCGAGGCTGGTGATGACGAAGCCGAAAGGCGACTACCGCTCGCTCGAGAAGATCATCTCGGCGACCGGTCGCATCGCGTCCGAGGAGCTCGTGCGCAACAGCGTGCAGGCGTTCGCGGACGAGACGCACCGTCTCGCCGTCGAGGGCGCCCAGGCCGGTAAGAACCCGCAGGGGCGGACCTGGAAGAAGCTCAAGACCGGGGGCGTCGCGCTCCGGAGCTACGCGGGCCGGATGCGCCTCAAGATCCGAGCGAAGCGGGGCTTCGAGATCCGCGTCGCGGACAAGGTCTCGCTCATCCACCAGCGCGGCGCGAAGAAGCAGGGAACGAAGTGGAAGCTCCCCGCGCGCCGCATCCTGCCGAAGAAGGCGATGCCGAAGCCGTGGGCAGATCGCGTCACGGCGCGCCTCAACACCGAGTGGTTTGCACTCGTGAAGACCTGACCCCATGCCCGCTCCGACGAACCCGCAGGCGGACATCTTCGAACCGGTCGCCGCGCTCCTCGAGAGCGCGACCGAGGTAAAGAGCTACTTCGGCGCGAAGCACCTGTCGGCGAACGGAGCTCCGCCTCGCTACGTGTGGGTCCCCACGACGGGAACCCCGGGGGCCGCGATGGAGGTCGGCGACTACCCACGTGGCCTCGTCGACGTCGCCATGACGTTCGAGGTCCACTGCTGGCACGGCACGTTCGACCAGGCGTGGGCGCTGCTCGTGAACCTCGTGAGCGCGCTCTTCCAGACGGAGGCCGTCCACTACGAGATCGGCACGGTCGACGCGCTGCCCTCCGAGGACGGTCTGAATGGATGGGTCCTCACCGTGCCTGTCATGGTGCGGGTCCCGGTCTTCGAGACCGACATGCCGACGGCGCGGTTCGTCCCCGTGGTGATCGAGACGGTCGCGATCGACGGATCGCAAGGCATCTTCGGGGACGGGATCCTCGACGCCGGCGAGCCCGACGTGGGTGGACCGTGAGCGACGAGTGGAAGCCGGACTGCGAAGAGTGCCAGGACGAAGGCTTCTGCGACGTCTGCGATCCGGCGACCCCTGAAGAGATCGAACACGCAACGGCGATCCGCGCTGCGTTCGACGCCGGTGACTGGGAGCGCTTCCGCGAGCTCGTCGCCGCGCGCGTGCTCGCCACGACCTGACGCCGCCCGACGAACAACGACACGAGCAAGGCCGCAATCGCGCGCGCCGACGGAGAGATCATGCCCACGTTCCCCAAGGCCACGGTCGGACTGCAGGACGGCAACCTCGGCATCGCGGCGTCGCAGACCGACGGCATCGTGTGCGTCATCGGGCACTCGACGCTCGCCGTCGCGGGCACGCTCTACGACTTCAACAACGCGTCGCCCGCGGAGGTCATCGCGGCGGTCGGCGTCGGAAAGGGCGCGGAGTTGGTCGCGAGCCTGTGCGCGACGGAGGACCACGGTCCGATCATCCTCGTCGGAACCACCGCGTCCACCGCGGGCGCAAACAGCGCAGTCACCTCCGCAGGCACCTCGCCGCCGGTCGTGACCCTGACGGGTGTGCCCACGGACGACGCGAGCGGCATCGTGCAGATCGTCCAGGCGGGTGCCCGCGGCACGGCGACCTTCAAGTACTCGCTCGACGGGGGCGTGACCTACTCGCCCGAGATCGTCACCGCAGCGACGTACCTCATGCCGAACGGCGTGACGCTGAACTTCGCGACCGGGACGAACTACGCGGTCGACAACAAGTACACGTTCACGTGCACGGCGCCGGGCCTCACGAACACGAACATCACGGACGCGCTCGACGCACTGATCGCGAGCGGCCGCGACGTGGGGGTCGTCTCGGTCGTGAACGCGAACGCCGGCGCGACGGACGCCGACCGCGCCACGGCGATGGCGGCGACCTTCGCGGTGATCAAGACGAAACTTTCCTCGCTCGCGACCCTGTACCGCTACACCGTGGCGGTGATGGAGGCGCCGAGCCCCGTCGCCACGAGCGCAGCCGGGCTCGCGACGTGGCGCGCTGCGCTGATCGCCGCGGCTCCCGCCCTCGAGGAGAAGCGGACCCTCATCGCCGCGGGCTACTGCACCAAGGTCTCGGACCTCGACGGACTCAGCTACCGACGGTCGGCGATCTTCCCGGTGACCGAGCGCCTGTCGCAGTCGCCGATCAGCGAGGACCTCGGGCGCTTGCTGTCGGGCGCGATCCGCGTCTCCGGCATCGAGCACGACGAGGAAGCTTCGACGGCGCTCGACACGTTCCGGTACACCACGCTTCGCCGAGTCTCTGGGCGCGAGGGCTTCTACGTCACGCAGGGCAACACCTTCGCGGCGTCGGGCTCCGACTACGGTCTCTCGCAGCTCGTTCGCGTGATCAACACGGCGAGCAAGACGGCCCGCAACAAGGCCCTCGACTATCTCAACGACACGCGCTTCGCGGACGCGACGACCGGCAAGATCCGCGAGGCGGATGCGCTCGTGATGGACGGGGACATCACGGACGCCCTCGAGGCCGCGCTCGTGGGCCATGTGTCGGGCGTCACCGGCCGCATCGGTCGGAACAGCGACATCCGCAACAAGCAGATCAAGATCGAGGTCCGCGTGCAGCCGCTCTTCTACATGAAGGAGATCGTCCTCACCCTCGGCTACACGAGCACCCTCGTCGCGACCGCCGCCTGATCCTCACAGCTCGAACATGGCGCCGTTCTGCGGGATCACCCGTAGCGCGGCGCCTCTGCTTTTGGAGTCGCTCACATGCTGCAGACCGCAACGGGCAAGTTCCCCTCGCACACGACGAAGACCTGCTCGGTCCTGGGGCTCGCGCTCCTCGGCGTCGGTGAGGTCAACTGGAAGTGCGCCATCGACCGCGAGAAGGTGCGCGGCATGGCGCGCAACCCGCTCGGCGTGACAGAGGGCGACGCCGACTACGAGCTCTCGATGACCGTGCTCCTCCCGTATTGGGAGAAGCTCAAGGCGCGCATCCGCTC
Organism: Polyangiales bacterium; assembly: GCA_046593995.1. Classification (GTDB taxonomy): domain Bacteria; phylum Myxococcota_A; class Polyangia; order Polyangiales; family JADJMO01; genus JALHOE01. The sequence continues at coordinate 12,201 of JBKJQC010001264.1, read as the reverse complement.
CATGTACGGCGTCGCGCCGATGGACTGCAAAGGGCGCGTCGCGCTCATCGACTCCACTCCCGGCAGCCCGGTGCGGTCCGTCGAGGTGAAGTTCGAGGGGCTCACCGAGGCAGACAGCACGTCGAGCAAGGGCTCGGCGGCGACCGAGAAGAAGATCGCGTTCTGTGCCCTCGACATCCTCGAGGACGGCCTCCCGATGATCGACCGGCGCTTCGGACCGGGGACCTGAGGGAGCCGATGAGGACCCTCGACGAGTGCCGCGCGGCGTTCGGCAACGACGTCGCGACCAAGACCGTCCATCTCGGCGGCGAGCTCGTGACGTTCGTCTGCCGCAAGGCGCGCGGGCGCGAGATGCGCAACTTCCTCGCCGCGACCCAGATGGGTGGTGGCAAGGGCCCCGAGATGTTCGCCGCGATGGAGGAGATCGCGAAGTCCTGCTGCGTCTCGCACACGCCGCAGGAGCTCGACGACGTCCTCGACGTCCATCCGATGATCTTCGAGGTGCTCGGCGCGATGGTTCTCGATGCCTCGAAGGAGGCGCTCGAAGCCGTGGGAAAAGGATTCAACACCGCTGGGAAGAAGCGGTGACCGATCTCGCGGTCCAGGGCGAGTGCCTCCAGGCATTCCGGGACCGCACGGGTGACGAGGACGACACCGTCGGCGCGCGCCTGATCGCGCGGTTCATGGCGAAGGTCGTCGACTTCCTCGACAGCTGACCGGAGCGCGCATGGCGGACTTGAAGTGGGTTTTGGAAATCGTCGATAAGGCGACCGCCCCCGCGCGCAACGTCGCGAAGTCGCTCAAGGGCGTGCAGTCCTCCATGAAGGGGATCAACCTCGACAAGCTCACCGGCGCGGCCTCGCGCGGGATGACGAAGCTCGGGAAGGTCGCGAAGTCCGTCGGCTCCGTCTTCGCGACGCAGCTCGCGCCGATGGCAATGACTGGTCTCGCGGGCATCGCGGTCGCGGCCGCCGGCGCGGGTGCGGCCTTCGCGAAGTTCGCCATCGAGGACGCGATCGACGGCGAGAAGCTGGATTTCCAGCTCAAGCAAGTCATCAAGGACACGAAGGCGTTCGACGCCGCGACGCAGGACATCAACTCGCTCGCGTCGATCCTCGGCAACGATCCGGACGAGATCCAGAAGCAGCTTACGAAGCTCGTCGGCAAGGGCCATTCGGTCGCGAGCGCGTTCAAGATCATCCAGGGCGCCGCCGACCTCGGCGCGATGGGCCACGACACGGCGGCGCTCGTCTCCGCGTTCTCGGATCTCGACGACAAGGGCAAGCTCGGCGCCAAGAGCATCGCCGCGATGGGCGCGGCGGGGCTCAACACGGCCAAGCTGCGCGACATCCTCGGCGTCGCTGTAGGGTCGTCTGGCGATGCGGCCGAGGACATCGAAGCCGCGATCAAGAGCGGCTCGCTGGACGTCGCGAAGCTCCAGGCGGCGGCCCTCAAGACCATCACGGAGACGAGCGGCAAGGAGCTCGGCGGCGTTGCTCAGGACTTCGCGAAGAACACGCTCCCCGGCGTCCTCGAATCGCTGAAGTCGGCGCCGGGACGGCTGCTGAACGCGCTCGACGCATCGAGCGCACTCGAGCCGGCGAGGAAGGCGCTTGGCGCGCTGGTCGCGGCGCTCGATCCAGCGTCCGCCACGGGGAAGCGGTTCATTGGTCTCCTGCAGAAGATCTCGACCGCGATCGGCGACATGCTCTCGAAGGTCAGCGTCGACGACGTGATCTCCGCCGTCGAGGGCTTCGCGAGCTTCCTCGAGGTGACCGCGGATCTGACGGGCGCGCTGTTCGGCGGCCTCGGCGAGGGGCTCATGTTCATCCTGCAGCCGATCAAGGATCTGATGGTGCAGCTCGACATGGGCGGCGAGAAGTCGACGTTCTGGATCGACTCGCTCAAGACGCTCGGCAAGGTCGTCGGGTTCGCACTCGGCGCCGTCATCATCGGCTTCGGCGCGATCGCGGCCGTCGTCCTCGGTGTCGTGCAGCTCCTCGCGATGTTCTTCGCGGAGCTCTGGCGCGAGATCAAGCTCATCCCACAGGCCTTCGACAACATAGTCGCGTGGGTCAGTGGCGCGTTCGACCGGCTCTTCACGTACCTCGGCTCGGTGTGGGAAGGCTTCAAGAGCTTCGGGAAGAGCATCGCCGACGGCATCTGGGAAGGCCTGAAGGGCGCGTGGGCGGGGCTAATTTCGAAGTTCAAGGGGCTCATCGACCTGCTCCCGGACACCGTGAAGAAGACGCTCGGCATCGCGAGCCCCGCGAAGCGCATGGTCCCGTACGGCGAGCACGCCGTCGGCGGCGTCGAGAAGGGCGTCGACAACAAGGCCGCCGCCATGCAGGCGGCGATGCGCATGGCCGTCACGCCCCCGAAGATGACGCTCTCGTCGCTCGCAGCGTCGGGCTCGAGCTCGGGTGGGGCACCTCGGTCCATGTCGATCGGCGACATCATCGTCCAGGTCGGGGGCTCGAACGCGAGCGCGCGAGAAATCGGCAAGTCCGTGCGCGCGGAGGTGAACGCCTACTTCGCTGAGATGAACACCGAGGGCGGGGCCTGATGTCCATCCCCACTCCGCGTCAGGACCCGAACGCCTGGCAGGTCACGATCGGGACCATCCTCGTCAAGGAGTCGGTGATCCGTGCGCACCTCTTCGGCCTCGAGACGAGCTCGAGCTACGACAAGCCGAAGGCTCGCGGGCGGAACGGCGCGTCGATCCGCTTCACTGGTGACGAGCTCGCGACGTTCTCGATCCGACTCACCGGCTCGAACGCAGACGGGCTCAACACCATCCGCGCGATCTGCCGGTACGTCCGCGAGGCGTCTCGGGAGCAGGGCATCGCAGTGTCACACCCGATGCTGCAGGACGCAGACGTAGCGTCGATGGTGGTCGAGAAGATCAAGTGGCCGGACAACGCGTCGGCCGACACGTACGTCGCGGAGCTCTCGTGCACGCAGTGGGCGGCCCCGCCGAAGACGACCAAGAGCGTCGCGAAGAAGATCACGGACGCGGACCTCCCCGGTGATCTCTTGTCCTCGTCGAAGAAGCCGCCGCCCCCGCCGCCCCCGAAGCCTTGGGAGACCAAGTGAGCACCGCACTCCTCAACGGCGAGCGCGTGGTCTCGTGCGAAATCAATCGTCCGCTCGACGGCGCATGGCACGCGCTGCTCGAGCTCGACGCCCCCGTGGCCCCAACAGGGCGCGCGACGCTCACCATCGACGGCGGCCTCGTCCTGTCCGGCACGGTCGTGAACCCCGGCAACGTCCATAGCCGGATCACGCTGCGTCTCGTCGGCGGCGCCGGCGGGCTCGCGAAGGAGCTCCCGGCGAAGCCATACCGCGGCACCTCGCTCCGCGTCGTGGCGACCGACATCCTGCGCGCCGCGGGCGAAACCCTCTCGGAGTCGTCCGATCCCGCCGTCACCGGCCGCACCCTCGCATCGTGGAATCGCGCGGCAGGTCCCTGCTCGTCGGTCCTGTCGGACTTGCTCCGGCCCCTTGGCGCGATCTGGCGAACGCTCGCCGACGGCACCATCTGGGTCGGTGTTCCGAAGTTCCCCGCGCGGACGCTGGACCACGAGCTCCTCGACGAGGACCCCGTGCAACGCACCCTGGTCCTCGTCACGGATGACCCGACGCTGGACGCGAACGTCACGATCGACGGCAAGCAAATCACCTACGTCCGCACCACGATCGACGGGTCGGCGATGCGCGTCGAAGCCTCGTTCGCGAGGCGGTCGCTCTTCGAGTCCATCGTTCGCACCATCGAGAATCTGCTCGGCCCGCGGCTCGACATGCGTGCGGCCTACCCGTGCCGCATCGTCGTGCAGCATCCAGACGGATCGCTCGACCTCGTTCCCGACAGCAAGCGGATCCCGCAGCTCACGCAGGTGCCGGTGCGCTACGGCATCCCCGGTGTGAGCGCGAAGGTCCGGCCGGGCGCCCGCGTGTTCGTCGAGTTCCTCGAGGGCGACCCTTCGAAGCCTGCGGTCACCGGCTGGGAGACGTCGTCGGTCATCGAGATCCAGCTCGCCGCCGATCTCGTGAAGCTCGGCGACGGCACACGCGGTGTCGCGTGCATCGGCGACAGCGTCGTCGTGCTGCTGACGGCCGCTGCCGTCGCGAGCCTCACGACCGGCACCGCTTCACTTCCGATCACCGGGTACATCCTCCGCGGCTCTGCGATCGTGAAGGCGGGCTGACCATGGCCGTCACGTACATCACGACGACGAGCCTCGCGTCCGCCAACCTCGCGATCCCGCTGGTGCTCCCGGCGCTCACGCAGATGATTACCGACCTCCTCGCGAGGCTCGCCGAGCTGACGGGGCAGATCAACGCGAACGTCGCGCTGCTGGCGACGCTGCCGAACCCGGCGGACCTCGCGGCTGCGATCGCAGCGGCCGCGGCGAGCGCGCTCTCGCAGATCGCCAACATCATCACCTCGATCCCGCAGCCCCTGATCGAGGCGAACCTGTCCTTCGGCGCCAAGTTCCTCGCGCTCGACGTGTTCCGTGTCCAGCTCGAGTCGATCCTCACGACGCTCAACGGCGCGCTCTCCGCCGGCGGCGTCCACGTCTTCAAGGTCGACAGCACCGCTGCGGCCGTCGGCTCCGAGCTCGCGGCGCTCGTCAGCGGCGGGATCAATGGCGGGCTGCCGGGCGCGCGCGTGCAGGGCGTGATGCTGCTGACCGAGTCGCCGGCGACAGCCGCGATTCTTCCGACGTTCTTCCCGATCTGATCACCATGGCAGACCTCGGCACCGGCATCGCGACCCTCTGGACCGCGAGCGGGCCAGATCTCGACCCGTACTTTCACCGGGTCACCGGCAACACCGCTGTCGCGCACTCGGTGCTCCGTCGCCTCGTCACTCGCCGGAAGACGCTCTCGTGGGCTCTCGGCGTGGGCTTCGACGTCCGCGAGATGGTGAACGAGGGCTTCGACGCGCGGTCGCAGGCGCCGCTCCTGATGATCGCCGCTCACGTGCGGACGGAGTGCCTCGGAGACGAGCGCGTCCGAGCCGCGGACGTGACCGTCACCTACGACAGTTCGACGCGTCGACTGCGAATCGAAGCAGCGCTCGTCACTGCGGACGGACCGTTCCGTCTCGTGATCGAGGTCTCGGCCCTCACGCTCGAAATCCTCTCCGCCGGAATTGCGAGCTGACATGTCCGTACTCTTCGCCGACATCGTCACGCCGCTCACGCGCGACCAGGTCGTGACGGTCGCTCTCGGCATCTTCGCGAGCGCCGCCTTCCCGACGACTGCGTGGGGAGAGACCGACGAGCCTCGTGGTCTGATCGAGTACGACGCGGAGGTCCTCGCCGGGCTGTCGCAGGACATCGCCAACGTCGGCCTCATGGGCCTCACGTCGACGGCGACCGGCGCAGGCCTGACGCTGCACGCGAAGGAGTTCTACCAGGAGCAGCGAAAGCTCGCGCAGCAGACGGTCGGGGCGATCACGCTCACGGAGTCAGCCGGTACCCCGTACCCCTACGCGGCCGGCGAGCTCGTGATCACCACGACTGCCGATCCGGACGTCATTTTCCGGAACGTGACGGCGGTCACCGGCAACCCGAACACCGCCGTGACGTTCTCGATCGCCGCGGAGAAGCCTGGAGCGGCGTACAACGTCGACGCCTCGACGCTCCGCATGGCGTCCCCGGTGCCGGGCCTCGCGCTCAGCGCAGCGAGCGGTGGCTCGTGGCGCACCGTCGACGGGGCGGACGAGGAAGCCGACGAAAGCCTTCGGGTGCGCTTGACGACGAAGTTCGCGACGTTCGCGTCGACCGGGCCGACCGACAGCTACGTGAAGCACGCGCTCGACTCGGATCCCACGATCACACGTGTGCGCGTTCAAGAGGATCCGCTGGCCGTGCCGCCCGCGTTCGCTGTGACCGTCATCGTCGCATCGGCATCCGGGGTTCCGACCGCCGCAGCGCTGACGGCGGCCGTCGCCGCCATCCAGTTGCGTCGCCCGCTCGGTACCCTCGTTCAGACGATCGCCGCGGTCGCCTACGTCGTCAGCCTTCGCGGCACCGTCCGTGTCCGTGCTGCCTATCGCCAGAGCGCCGAGCAGCAAATCAACGCCAGCCTGGCGGCGTACTTCTCGAGCCTCGCGATCGGCGGGCAGATGTTCGTGTCCGAGCTCATCGAACGCGTCATGGCCGCAGGCGGCGTCTTGAACTTCACGCCCATGAAGGCGGACGGCGTCACCCCGATGCTGCCAGGCACCGACGACGTCACGCCGTCGCTGAGCGGCGTCGCGACGCTGAGCCTCTCCCTCACCTACGTGAGCGTCTGATGCCCGAACCGCTGCCGTACTACGAGTACCAGCCGCGCGCCGCACCGGCGTGGCAGCTCGGCCCGTGGGCGAAGCGCTGGCACGAGGCGCTCGGCGTCCTCAAGCAGGACATGATCATGATGGCGCGCCGCGCGGTGCGTGCGCGGTACATCGGCACGTGTCCCGACGATGCGTTGGCGCTGATCGGGGACAGCCTCGGATGGCCTCAGGCGCCCGGCGAATACGCGAACGAGTATCGCGAGCGGCTCAAGCTCTCGTGGCACCTCGCGGAATGGGCGGGCACGGAGAAGGGGATCGTCGACGCGTTCGCCGGGCTCGGCATGACAAACGTCGAGGTCCGCGAGTCGTTCACGCCGGGATGGGGACGGTACTCAGCGACACCGGCACGCGCGCGCTGGATCAACGTGATCCTTCGCCATCCACATCCGTTCGGCACCGACTTCGCCTCGAGGTACGGGGACGGATCGATCTACGGCGGAGGGCAGCTCTACGGGGTCAACGGTGACCCTCGCCTGCTCGCGCTCCTGCAGCAGCTCGTGCGGAAGCAGAAGCCCGCGCACGCCTACTGCGAGTGGATCGCCATCGTGCTCGCCGGCGACGTGATCGAAGCGAACGGCGCGACCGACGGTGACCCTGACGGCGGACTGGCACGCGTCGCGTACATCCCTGTCCCCGCGCTCTGAGAGAGGCTCTGCATGCCGACGACCGTCACTCCCGTCGCCTCGAACGACATCAACATCGTCCCACGCCCGAACGATGGCGAAGGTGTAACTGGTGCCTCGGTCGCCGCCGTCGCGCAGCCGCTCGCCAACACCTGCGCGTTCATCAACGCGCGCCTCGCGGCGGGTGCGCTCAAGATCCGAGACGCCGCGAGCATCGCCGCGATGGCTGCGCTGACTGGCATGGCCGACGGCGAGCACTGCGCGGTTCCAGGTTACGGCCTGTATCGATTCACCCAGGGACTCGTCCTCACGGCGCAGTCGCCGTACTTGATCGCCGCGGGTGCGCCAGGCGGCATGTGGGTGCTCAGCGGCTACACGTCGTTCCCCACGCTCGTCGGCGGCAAGGTCGTCGAGCCGGTGCCGAACCGGTTCGTGAAGGGCGCACGCATCGGCGGGGTCGGCCTCGGCACGGCGGAGTCGATCAACAGCGCGGTCTACGTGGGAACCTCGAGCATCGGCACGTACATCGACGTCTCGGGCATTGTCACCGGCGACCTGGTCTTCGCGTTCTGCCGCTTCGGTCTCGCCATCGCTGCGGCAGGGACGGGCGAGGCATTTGCGCGGATGCAATTCGTCGACGACTTCGCTGGCGTAGCGACCGGCACGGCCTACGACGAGACACTAAGTCAGAGTTCCGCCCTCCCTACGGGCGCGGGTGTCGCGCAGAGCATCTTCGCGCACCAGATCATGCACACGGCAGTCGCGACGGGGACGACGCGTGTGCGCCTGCAGGTGAAGGGCGACGGCACGACCGCATCGTGGGTCCGCGGTCCGACCGAGTGGACCGTCCAAGTGTTCCGTCCGTGAGGAGCTCCGCACCATGACTTCGAGCTGGATGTCGCGCCTGCACCGCTTCGGTGGCTACGCGCCTGTCCCCGTCACCAACACGGCCGCCGAGACGTTCGTCGACGAGGACACCTGCGTCGCGAAGCTCCTCGTGTTCACGGGGGCCATCACAACTGCGCGCACCGTTCGGCTCGCTCGTACCGACGTCGGCGACGACTGGGTGTTCAAGAACGCGACCACGGGTGGCTTCTCGGTGACCGTCGTCGGGCCCACCGGGACGTCCGTCTCGGTCCCGAGCGGCACCGCGCTGCACATCACCGCAATCGTCGAGGGGCTCGTCTCGGTCACCGGCGCCGTCCCGCCGCCAACCGGCCAGATCCCGTACGGCCAGGCCTGGACGTCGGCCGACACGTTCTCGTTCTACACGGCGAGCGGCGGCCCGCCGCTGACCTTCCCGATTGTCACGCTGAGCGAGCTCGGGATCTCGTGGGGTCGATTCGCGGCCGCGGCGTACGGGCACGATACGGTCGTCGGCGACTTCGCGACGACCAACACCGTGTTCACGTCGCAGGCGCCGTGGGCGAGCGCGACGGGCACCAACCGCAACAGCGCGGCGATGGAGTGGGTGATTCCGTCGCCCGCGGCGGGCGGAACCGCGGGCACCTACGGCTGGAAGATCGCCGGTACGACCCGCGCGACGATGTCGACGACGACGTTCGCGCTCGGGAGCCTGAACGTCTCGACTACCGGCACGTGCGCGGTCGGCGCGCTGACGGCGACGTCGTTCACCGCGACAGGCAGCATCGTGTCGACGGGGACCTCTGGAGCTTGCGTCGCGCGGTTCATTGGCGCTGTCGGAATGAGCACCGCGACGAGTGGCGACAACTTCGTCGAGGACAACGACGGCACGGCCGGCGAGTACTCGCAGGTGTTCGAGATCGACACGACGGACGCGACGCAGACGACGCTTAAGGAACTGCCGAACAGAATCGTCACGGGCATCCGCGTAATCTCGTCGGTGGTCATGGCGACGAAGACGGACGGCTCGTCCGGGTTCTCGATCGGCATCACCGCGACGTACAAGGTCGCTGCGTCGGTATGCACGCTGATCGGATCCGTCGTGACCACGCTCGCAGCGTCCGGTGACGCGTGCGCGGCCACCTACGACGTCAGCGCGGGTCTCGTGCGCATCCGCGTGACAGGCATCGCGGCCACCACCTACCGGTGGGGGGCGTCGGTGATCGAGACCCTTCGCGTCGCCGGCACAGCGAGCAACCTGTGATGCGGTGACGTGTTGGTAAAAGGGCGTGACGAGCTCGAGGAGTCGACCGTGGCCTTCGTGCGCCGCACGAGGCCTGCGGTGGGCGCGGCCGAGCGCGTGCTGATGGGGCGAGCTGTTGGACTGTATCGCCGTGAGGAGCGTGACCGATGTCTGATGCATTCGTAGGCGTAGCGAAAGACGGCACCGGCAAGAAGATCGACGCCGATGCTGTGACGACCGCGTCCGGCACGGTGCATCGGCAGCGCGTCGTGAGCAGCGACCCGATCGACGCCAACTCGCATGCGCGCGTGAAGGCCATCGCCGACGCGGTCGACGCGGACAAGGGGCTCGTCGTGTCGGCGAAGGCGTTCCTCGACCAGCTCGCGGCGATCGCCGGGCTCGACACGAAGCTCGCGAGCATCCTCACGGCTCTCGGTCTTCGCGCGACCGAGACCACGCTCGCCAGCGTGCTCACGGGCGTCCTCGGCCTCGGCTCTGGCGCGACATCGACAGTCGTCGTCCCCGCTGCATCCGACATCGCAACCGTCCACCGCGAGCTCTTCATCGGCACCGGCGGCACCGTCGTCGGCTACCTCTACTCCGACGACACCGCGTCTCGCACGTTCAAGAACATCCCGAGCAGCGGCCGACTTCCGTACCGCTTCAAGCGCATTCTCGCGACCAGCACGGCAGCGGACATGCTGCTGATCGGGTGATGCGATGATCGGGATCGGGATCGCGCTGCCGTTCGTCGCCGGGCAGCGGTCGAGCAATCTGGTTGATTACACCGGGGCGGCCATCACTGCGACCGGGACGGCGCGTTTCGCCGCGCCTGTCGGGACCGGGCCGAGCTTCGGTCCTGGCAAGACGATGCTCGTCATCGTCGAGAAGCCGACGACCGCCGTAGGGTCGAACGTCGAACCGGTCGCATTCTGCGAGGTCGGAGGCGTGAACGGTTGGACGATCGATTTTGTGAGCGGCGATACGCCGTACATCGTCGGCCACGGCGCAGGCGGCGCATCGAGCGCCGCGGCGCTGACCCTGAACGCAGGCAACCGCGTTGCGGTCGGCGTTGTGGTCCCGTCGAACGGAACGAGCGCGCTCCGCTGGTGTACTGCCGGAGAAGCGATCCGCACGAGTGCCGCGTTCAGCTGGAACGCCCCGAGCGCGTCCGCGATCTTCACGATCGGAAACAGCCCCTGGCTCACGTACGGCGGCCCCTGCAGTATCGGCCTGATAGCGATCGCCATCATCAACCGCGTACTCACGGACGCCGAGTTGCAGGCGTACACGGCGTTGCACCAGACGACGTTCGATCGCAATCACTTCCCCGCCGCGCTGCTCGCAGACGCCGACCTCGCGTTCTTGTGGCGTGCCGAGACCGACTGGGACGGCTCCGCGTCCACGACCACGTGTAGCGTCGGCGGCTTCACACTCACGAAGACCGGTACGATCACGCGCACAGACATCGGCGAGCGTCGCTTCCCGCTCGACACGTCGCACTTCAACGACAGCGCTTACAACGAGGCGCAGTCGTATGGCACGCGGCGCTCGATGTTCGCGCGCGTTCGCCTCGTCACCGACGCCGCGAAAATCGCCTATGACTTCGTGCCCGTCGACGCTGGCGGATTTGTTGGGGACTTGGACTTGATCTCCACGACGTCGCACAAGGCGGAAACCACCGTCGGCGCCCCCACCAGCAGCGTTTTCTGCTCGGGTACGTTCACCGCGATTGCGGCAGGCACAAAAACGATCAACGTGATCAACGGTCGGCAACTCGGCACGGGGAACGGCGCGCAGCTCCGCGCGATCCGCGTGCCCACGGCTGCGGCACTGACGACGACGCTGTCTACGGCGAGTGCTCCTTCGCGTCGGCTCGTGGTCTACGGCGATTCGATCTCGTCCGGCTACTACGCAACATTCCCCTTGACCGAGGGGTGGGATCATCTCCTGCGCCGGGACTTCCCCGGCGGCGTCACGATCGAGGCGTACTCGGGCCGGAGCCTCACCGGGGACACGGTCGCGACGATCGCGGCCATCTTCGCCGCGGGCATGGACGGCACGACCACCAACGAATTCTGGAGCGCGATCGGAACGAACGATTACGGCACCGCCGCAGCGACGTGGGGCGCCAAGCTCGCGTCGCTCATGGATGAGATTCACGCGCTGAAGCCGTCGTGCAAGATGTACATGGCCTATCCGCTCGTGCGAGCGGACATCGCGGATGCGACTGAGGCCGCGTTCCGTGCGGAGATTGACGCTGCCGTGGCCGCGCGCAGCGCGTGGTCGCCAGCACCGGTCGTAGTCGACACGACGGCGTGGGTGGTCTCGACGACTGACGGCATCCACCCGGATCCGGCCGGTCACACTGCCTACAAGGGCTACGTAAAAACGGCGCTGGGGTACTGATGTCGAAGATTGTGTCAGCCGGTAGGTCGTAATGCTCCTCGCCCTGCGCTCGCTTTACGACACGCCTCCGCAACTCGGCGCGCGCGCGCTGGTCTTCACGGCACCCGGCAAGCGCGCCGTCGTCATGGTCGAATCGGAGGAAGTCGTGAGCACTCGCACCCTGCGCATCGTCCGCGGCGACAGCCTCATCGAGGGCAAGGCGCAGTGGCAGCTCCTGGTCGGCGGTACGCCGCAATCGCTCGCCGGCGCCACCGTGAGGTGGGAGCGCCGACACCTGCAGGCTGCGGTAAGCGTGGCCGAGGAGTCGCGTGGGATGACCGTGCTCGACGAGGACCTCGGCAAGGTCACGATCGCGTACACGCCGGAGCAGTCTCTCGAGCTGCAGCTCGGGCAGCACATCGTTCAGATCGAAGTCACGTACGACGACGACACCGTGGAGACCTGGGAAGGCACCACGCTGCAGGTCGTCGAGGGCCTCGCGCCCTCGTACTGAGTCAACTCCCGCATGACGCGGGGTCCGGAGTCTTCAATGCTCGCTGCCATCGAAACGTGGCTCACGGCGCACCCTGTCGCGCGCGGGATCCTTTGGATGATCGGCCTGGCCGTGGCTGGGACGATCTACAACTGGATCACGTTCAAGCGCTCGGAGGCCGAGTGGGCGGCGTACGAGCTCGCGTACCCGCGAAAGGCCGCGTTCATCCGCCTCATGCGTGCGC
>JBKJQC010001236.1:0-7293 GCA_046593995.1 Polyangiales bacterium | reverse complement strand
GTCGTCACCGTGAAGGCCGATGGACAGGTCGCGACGGTGAGCGTGTTGAGCGAGACCCCCAAGGGTCAGGGGTTCGGCAAGGCCGCTCGTTCCTGTTTGCTCGGGGCGAAGTTCGCGCCGGGCAAGGACAAGTCGGGGCAGGCCGTGATGTCGACGACGACCGCGAACGTGCGCTTCACGCGCTGAGTCATCGCGCGTCGGACCAGGCGCACCGATTTCTCGTACGCTCGCTCGATGAAGCGGGTCGTCGCCTTTGCCGCGTTGTCTCTCGCGTGCTCCGCGGGAACCGAGAAAGACCCTGCGCCAGGGAAGCTCGGCGACGCCTCTGACGATGGTGCCACGTTCGACGTGAGCGGCCTCGAGGACGTGTCCGTCGGTGACGGCGATCCGCAGGTCATCCCCGATCCCGAGACATGCGCGCAGGCCGCCGCCGGCCGCACGTACGTCGGCTGTGACTTCTGGCCGACCGTGACCGACAACATGGTGCGCCCCGAGTTCGACTTCGCCGTCGTCGTCGGGAACACGGGCAGCGTCGAAGCGGACATCGAGGTGACGCGCGGCGCGATGACGATCGCGACCGCGAAGGTCGCGCCGAACGCGCTCACCAAGATCTACCTGCCGTGGGTCACGCCGCTGAAGCAGATCCTTCCGAACAACGGCTGCGGCACCAACATCAACCTCGCCACGGTCCGCGCCAACGGCGGCGCGTATCACCTGCGGTCGTCCGTGCCGGTCGTCGCGTACCAGTTCAATCCCATCGAGTACGCGATGAAGGGGGGCCCCGCAGGGAAGGACTGGAGCGCGATCTGCGCAAAGAAATGCCCGGTGCCGGCCGAATGCTTCTCGTTCACGAACGATGCGTCCCTGCTCTTGCCGTCGACGGCGCTCACCGGGAACTATCGCGTCGCCGGGGTACCTTCGTGGCCGCAGAGCGACACCTTCACCCAACCGGGCTACTTCGTCGTGACCGGTACGAAGGACGGCACCTCCGTCACCGTGAACCTCTCGTCCACCGCGCAGATCGCGGGCGGCGGCGGGCTCGCCAACACCAATCCGGGCGGCAAGGTGACGTTCATGCTGAACGCGGGCGACGTCGTCGAGGTCGTCGGCACCGCGAACCACGATCTCAGCGGCTCGCTCGTCAAGGCCAGCGAGCCGGTGCAGGTGATCACCGGGATCGCCTGCACCAACATGCCGCACGGCACGTACTCGTGCGATCACGTCGAGGAGTCGCTCCTCCCGGTGGAGACCCTCGGAAAGCACTACTTCGTCACCGTCCCGACCGCGCCCGACGGATCCCTGAAAGGGCACGTGGTGCGCCTCTTCGGCAACGTCGACGGCACGGCGCTCACCTACGGCGGCGCGAAGCCGCAAAACGCGCCGAGTACGATCTCCGCGGGCGAGGTGGTCGATCTCGGGGTCGTGAAGGGTGACTTCGAGCTCGTCGCGGATCACGAGCTGACCGTCGCGTCGGTGATGATCGGCGCCGGCGATCAGACCGGGGGTCGCCAGGGCGATCCGTCGCAGAGCTTCTCCGTCACTGTGGAGCAGTTCCGGCTCAAGTACGTCTTCCTCGGCCCGGACGACTACGACTCGAACTGGGTCGACATCGTGCAACCGATGGACGCGGTGCTGACCCTCGACGGGGCACCGCTCACGCAGACGCCCCAGGAGATCGCGAACGGCTACGGCGTGAACCGCGTGAAGCTCGGTCCGGGCAATGGAGGCGCGCACGTGCTGACGGGCACGAAGCCGTTCGGGATCCAGGTCCTCGGATACGGCGCGTACACGAGCTACCACTACCCCGGCGGGCTGAACCTCGGACGCATCGCGCCGCTGCCGATCAAGTGATCACTTCAGCGTGGCGAGGCACTTCGCGAGGAGCGCTTCGTCGACCGGCACCGCGGGGACCTTCGGCGCGTCCGACCGCATCTTCGTGAAGTCGAACATCTCGTAGGGCACGTCGGCGTTCGCGTCGCGCGCGGACATCGCGGGGAGCGTGAAGCGCGCCTCGACGAAGCGGGTGATCGACGTGTGGTCGTAGATCGCGTGGCCGATGAATCCCTTCTTCGCCCACGGCGAGACGAGCACGAACGGCACGCGCATGCCGAGCCGGTCGTACCCCCCCGGCTGATGGGCCGGAGAGAGCTGTGGCATCGTATTGTCGGGTGGGCAGGCGGACGGCGGCGGGACGTGATCGAAGAGCCCGCCGTGCTCGTCGTAGGTGATGAAGAGCGCCGTGCGCCCCCACTGCGGTGAGCTCATGAGCGCGTCGGTCACCCGCGCGAGGAAGCGCTGTCCGACCTGCATCACGGCGGGCGGGTGCTCGTCGTCCTGCGTCGGATCGAACGCGGATTGGTCGCCGATGTGCGCGTCGAGGAAGACGACGTGCGGCAGCTTCCCCGCGGCCGCGTCCTCGTAGAATCGGTCCATCGTCGTGACGTGGTGTTGCTTGTAGGCGAGGAACGACTTCACGAACATCGCCTCCGGAGGCGTGCTTGTGGCGTAGATCTTCCACGGGATGCGGCGCATCTGCAGCATGTCGAAGAGGTTCGACGCGGCGCCGATGTTCGGGACGTCGTTGCTGATGCGGCCGAAGCTGTTCGCCGCGTAGAGGTACATGCGGTTGGTCCACGTCGAGGTCAGCACCGACGAGTGGTAGTGATCGCCGATCGCGAACTGGTCCGCTGCCCAGTACATGAACGGCAGCTCCTCGGGCCCGTAGAACGACATCGCGCGCGTGCCGCGGAGCAGGTCGGGAGTGCCGTTGACCGGCGGCGGTCCCTTCTCCTCGCTGGTCGTGACGAACCCGTTCATCGCGCCGTTCGCCCACTGCAGATGCACCGCGTTCCAGCTGTGCGCCGTGTCGAGGAAGCAGAGCTGCTTGTCGCGGAACGGCGCGACCGGCGTGCCGTCGACGTCGGGGTTGGTGAAGCCGGCCGGGGGTACGTCGGCGTCCGGGTGGCCCGTCTCGCGGAGCATCGCGAAGTAATGGTCGAAGGAGCGGTTCTCCTGCATCAGGATGACGATGGTATCGATCGGGATCGCCTCCCCGACGGGCCGTGAGGCGCCGAGCGTCTCCTTCGGCAGCGCGCCGGCCGTGTAGCCGCACGACTCGCGCTGCTTCGCGGCCACGTCGTCGGCGGGTGCCGTGACGGAACGATCCCACTCGGAGGGCGCGGCAGGGCCGAAGATCTCGGGCTCGTCGACCTCCGCCTCCACCCCGGCGTCCGCGGGCGGGTCGGCGGCGGACGACGAGCAGGAGCAGAGCATCCACGCGATCGCGAGCCGACGCATCGCGTGATCATACGCCGACTCCTCGCTAGTCTCCCGGGCGGAGCGCCGCATCGCCCACCTTCGCATCGTCCACCTTCGCATCGGGCCCGTCACCGCCATCGTGGTCCTCGCAGCGTGCGCGCCCGCGTCGCCGACGACGTCGCGTCCGGTCGTCGCGCCGCCTTCCGTCGCGACCGCCGCTGCTCCGGCGAGCGAGCCCCTCCGCGTCCACGAGAAGACCTCGACCGCGAGAGTGGCCTCGCTCGACGAGCACGCCTGGCCGCCACCCGCGACGGGCGAGGAGCCGTGGGTCCCCTTCGAGCGGCCGTGGATGCGGAAGCTGCTGGGAGCGCCGCCGACGTTCTACACGACGTCGGTACGTCCCGATCCGAACCGCAAGGCCAAGGTGCAGATCGTCGCGCTCGACGCGCGACAGCTCGAGCTCGAGATGGCCATCGGCGCCGAGGGGCCCTACCCGCCGGACGAGAAGAAGAGCGGCAAGTGGCCGCGCACCGGCGGCAAGCTCCCGCGCGATCCGGCGATCGCTCCCCGCGTCGTCGCTGCGTTCAACGGCGCGTTCCGGCTCGATCAGAACGCGCACGGGATGATGATCCGACGACGCACGTTCGCGCCGCCGGTAAACCACGTCGCGTCGATGTTGATGCACGACGACGGCCGGCTCGGCTTCGGCACCTGGGGTCCGGACATGAAAATCCCGGACGACGTGCGGTCGCTCCGACAGAACCTCGATCCGCTGCTCGACGGCGGCGAGGTCGATCCGCGCAAGCGCCCGCGGTGGGGCGGCATCCTGAAGACGGCCAGCTCGTACGGACAACGCACGAAGCGCTCCGGGCTGTGCCGGACGGCCGGCGGTCACCTCCTCTACCTCTGGGGCGACGCGATCGAGGCGGCTGACCTCGGGACGGCCATGAAGAGAGCGGGGTGTGACTACGGCATGCACCTCGACATGAACGCGATCCACGTCGGCTTCGTCTTCATGTCGTTCGACGATGCGCAATACAAGGTCGGGCACAGCGAGGCGCTGTCGCCGCTGATGGGGATCAAGGAGAAGAAGTACATCCAGCTCCCGAACCCGAAAGAGTTCTTCTACGCGACGCTGCGCGCGCCGGTCGTCGCGCCGCCCATCGCGCCGACGAGCGTCACGGACGCCGGTTTCCAACCGGACGGCTTCGCGCAGCCTGGGCCAGCGTGGCTGCCGGCGGTGTCGACGAAGTCTTCGGGCGACGTACGCACCACGTTCATCGACGGGCGGCGCGTCCGCTTCGCGCTCACCGCCGGCGACGACGAGGTGGACGCCGCGGGTCACAAGGTCGCGGACGTTCCGCCGCTCGCCGAGGACGATCGCGAACGGGTCCTCGCGGCGATCGACCTCGGCGCCGCCGACAAGACGCTCGGCCTCGTTCTCGCGGGCAAGACGCGCGCGCCGATGTCCGCGGACGCCGGCGCGCTCGCGATTGCCGACGACGGTCGACTGACGATCGCCCTCCCCGACGAGCCACTCGCGAAATCGCTCGCCCAAGCCCCCCTGCTCTTGGTCGACGGCAAGTCACGTCCGCTTCCGAAAGAGCTCTCGTTCGCCGTCGGCGTCACGGCGCACGGCGACGTCGTCGTGGTCGAGAGCACCGGCGCGCTCGGAACAGCGGCGGCGCTCGTGGAGGCGCTGCTGCACGCAGGCTGCGTCCGCGCCGTCGCGCCGCGAAAGAACGGCAAGCTGGAGCGCGCAGGACGCGACGAGATCGCGAGCGGCGGGCGCGGAACCCGCTTGTACGTCCTCGCAGATCGCCCCCCCACGACGACCTACCGCTTCGACCTCGACGCCGAAGGCAAGCCGCTGTGGCCTCGCGTCACCAAGCCCGTGAAGTGACGACTAGGGTCTAGGGTCTAGGGTCTAGGGTCTAGGGTCTAGGGTCTAGGGTCGAGAGCGAGAGCGAGAGCGAGAGCCGACGCGTCTCGTCTCGTCTCGGAGCTCGAGCTCTAGACCCTAGACCCTAGACTCTAGACCTCTCCTCACTCTCTCCGGAGGGCCTCGATGGGATCGAGCTGCGCCGCACGCCGTGCGGGGAAGAAGCCGAACACGATCCCGATCGTCGCGCTCACGGCCAATGCCACCACCAACGCCTCGGGCTGCATGCGCATCGGCCAGTCGAGCGCCTTCGAGAGGCCGACGATCGCGCCGATCCCCGCGAGCGTGCCGACCGCACCGCCGATGAGCGAGAGCACGACGGCCTCGATGAGGAACTGCACGAGGATGTCCCCCTCGCGCGCGCCGATCGCCATGCGGATGCCGATCTCGCGCGTTCGCTCGGCGACCGACACCAGCATGATGTTCATGACGCCGATGCCCCCGACGATGAGCGCGATCCCGGCGATGCCGAGCAAGAGCGCCGCGAGCGTCGACTGCATCGCCTCGAGCGATCGCTGCACGTCCTGCACGTTGTGCACGCGGAAGTCCGGCTCGCGATCCGGCCCGATGTGGTGGCGCTGCATCAGGAGCGCCTTGATCTGCGCCTCGGCGCGCTTGGTCGTCGTCGCGTCGGTAGCGCTCGACAGGATCACGTCGACGGCGTGACGCGGCTTCGAGGCGATGCGCCCGGTGAACGTCTTCATCGGGACGAGGACGACGTCGTCCTGGTCGCTGCCGAAGCTCGATTGCCCCTTGTCGGCGAGCACGCCGAGCACGCGGCAGGGCATCTTCCCGACGCGCATGACCTTGTCGACGGGATCGACGACGCCGAACACGGAGTCCGCGACGGTCTTGCCGATCACGCACACGCGCGCGGCGGTGCGCTCGTCGGCGTCGCTCCACACCCGGCCGTGCGCGACGCCCCACGCGCGCACCTTGAAGTACTCGAGGGTCGTGCCGTTCACGCGGGTCGCGTGGTTCTGATCCTCGTAGACGATCTGCGCGGCGGCGCCGGAGGCCGCGGCCACGCTCTGCACCGACGGGCACTCGCGGCGGATCGCGTCGGCGTCGTCGTCGGTGAGCGTCGCCACGCTCCCCGAGAGGCCCTTCGCGCCGGAGCTCGCACTCTGGCCGGGGAACACCACGACCATGTTCGCGCCGAGCGACTGCATCTGCGAGGTGACCTTGGCCTTGGCCCCTTCGCCGAGGGCAGTCATCGCGACCACAGCCGCGACCCCGATGAGGATCCCGAGCACCGTCAGCGCAGCGCGCAGCTTGTTCCGTGCGAGCGCCCGCAGCGCGAGCCGCAGCGCACCGAGCCACGCGAGCGGATTCAACCGCTCAACCGCGGCGCTTGTGGCCGCAGGTCTTCGGGCCGTCGGCCTCGCCGTTCGTCTCCCGCTCGAGGAAGTCCCACAGCGAAGCCTCGCAGTCCTCGGTCATGTCCTTGACGGCGATGCCCCGAGCGCAGCGCTTGGCGGCCATGAACGTGCGGAGGAACGACGCACACGGCGGGCAGATCTGCATGTGCAGCTCGAGCCGCTGGTTGGTGAGCGCGTCGAGCTCTCCGTCGACGTATTGCGACAGGAGATCCTCGATCAGGTGGCGACAGTTTCCGACGTCCATCTCAGGGACCTACGCGGCGGAGCGCCGCTCAGCTTCCCGGGCTCGCACGCGCGAGTGGGTTATCACGCACCCAGACGATGCAGTATGCACGCGGGCCGTTACGCGCGCGAGGGGCGTCTTCGCAGACGACTCGCGGAAGTCGCAGCCCCGCTCATGCTCCGGTCAGCGCAAAGACCAGCCCGGCTTGGGGATGCGGGCCGTCGCACTTCGAACGCCCGCGCGATCGTGTTACGGCCCCCCTCGACTGATTCAGGTGTCCCCGGAGGCTCTCCCCTGACACGGGGTGCTCCCGGATGGCCCCTTTTCCGGAGGCGACATGAACCGAGCGACTCTTCGAACCCTGTGGGCGATTTCGGCGGCGATTGGGCTCTCGGCGTGTGGACCGGATCCGGAGCCGCAGACCGCAGCGACGCCGCCCCCGCCGCCGCCGGCGACCGCGACCGTGGCACCGCCTCCCCCGCCTCCGG
>JBKJQC010001169.1:0-2575 GCA_046593995.1 Polyangiales bacterium | reverse complement strand
CACGAGCGGACCGTGCGTCGGCCCCTCGCGGGGCTCGAAGGGGAACCGCGCCTTGGCGCGCTCGACCTCTTCGCTCGCCCACGACCGACCGATGAGTCGCTTGATCGAGTAGACCGTGTTGCGCGCGTCGACCAGGCGTCGCTCGCGGGCGAGGTGACCGACCAGGACCTCACCGTTCGGGTGGAACGAGACGACGCTCGGCAGCAGCCGATGCCCCTCTTCGTCCGCGAGGACGATCGCCTTACCGCCGCGCACCACCGCGACGACGGTGTTGGTCGTCCCGAGATCGATCCCGACGACTGCGCCCGCCATGCAGGCTGACGTCTACCACAAAGTCCGCCCGGACTGCCCATACGCGGCGATCCGGCGCGCGAGATGCGCACGAGATGGGTGAGGCCCCTTACGCCCGGCACGATCCGTCGCAACACTGGACGTTCGATCCATGGCGCGCCGTCCCGACACCACAGAGCGATTCTCGCGCTCGCTCCGGCTGCTCACGGTCGCGATGTACGCGCCGACCGCCGTCGCGTTGTCCGCGATTCGCTGGCCTTTCGGCGCGCTCGGGGCCGTCCTGCTCCTCGCTGGGATCCTCGCGCCGATGCCCGGCCGCGTCCGGTTCGGGTTCCGCGATCACCGCCGCCCCGCCTGGCACGGCCGCCTCGCCGTCGCGTTCGACGTGGCGTGGATCTCGACCTTGCTCACGCCCGTGACCACCGCTCTCGTCGCGGTTCTCGTCGGGATCCACGCGCTCGCGATGGCGCGGCCGTATCCCGCGGTCTCGACCGTCTGCGCGCTCGGCCTCGCGCTCGGGTTCCTCTTCACGCTCTACGGGGTGTTCGTCCGCCGGCACTGGGTCCGCGTCCGTCGCGTCGAGGTCGCCATCGTCGGGCTGCCGCCGATCTTCGACGGGTATCGCATCGCGCACCTCTCCGATCTCCACGTCGGCTCGATCACCTCACGCGAAGAGGCGCTGCAGTGGGTGGCCGCGACCAACGCGCTGGCCGTCGATCTCGTGGCCGTGACGGGAGACGTCCTCACGACCGGGACGGCGTTCCACGACGACGTCGTCGACGTCCTCTCGGAGCTGCGCGCGCCCGATGGGGTCCTCGGATGCCTCGGCAATCACGATTATTACGACGAGGGCTCGCTCGTCGCGAAGCTCGGCGCACGCGGCGTCCGCTTCCTGCGCAACGAAGGGCTCGCGATCGCGCGCGGCGCGGAGTCGCTGTTCGTCGCCGGCGTGGAGGACGCGTGGCGGGGCGTGCCCGATCTGGCCGCGGCGCACGCCGATCGCGAAGACGGCATCAAGACCGTCCTCCTCGCGCACAACCCCCAGTACTTCCCGGAGATCGAGGGACACGACGTGGCGCTGGTCCTCTCCGGGCACACGCACGCCGGCCAGATAGCCCTGCCGTTCTACGTCCATGCGAACCCGAGCCGCATGACCACCCGATTCACCGCGGACCTACATCGCCATGGCGACGCTCAGATCTTCGTCCACGCGGGGCTCGGAACGACGGGTCCGGCCATTCGCATCGGCGCCGCGCCCGAGGTGGTGGAGATCGTGCTCCGCTGCGCGCCCATCCCAACGCGAATCCCGCCGTCCATCCCGCCTTCTGCGTGATCCAACGCAGAAGGCTACTTGCCGCGGCAATGGGCGGACCTCTACGCTCGCCGCCTCGTGCTCGGTAACGTCCCCCGCTCCGCCTTGATCGCGATCGCCGTCGTCGCGGGGTGGTTCATCCTCGTGTCGACGCCGCTGAAGGATCAGCCGGTGGCGATGATGGTCGCGGCGTTGGCCACCGGCTTCGCTGTGCTGCTCGCCGCAGGGAGCACCGCCGCACCGCGCGGTCTCCACGACGCGATCCGGCGCGCGGGCGCCGGCGAGAGACTCCCTGCGCCTGCCGATGCGACCCCCGAGGTCCTCGGACTCTACGAGGAGCTCGGCCGCATGGCCGACACGGCGAAGAGCTTGAACGAGGCTGCCGCGAAGACGAGCCTCGAGCTCGTGCAGGCGCGCGACGAGGGTCGCAAGATGCTCGGCGAGGCCGAGTCGAAGCGCGACGAAGCGCGCGAAGAGCTGCGCGAGCTGAAGGACGCGACCCGTCGCGCCCAGGACGATCTCCACCGCGCAACCGTCGAGCTGCAGACCACGAAAGAAGCGCTCGCGACGGCAAAGTCCGACACGACGCGCCGTCGCAGCGAGCTCGACGAGCTCCTCTCGCGGGTCGAGGAGCAGAACCGCAAGTTCCAGGAGTCGATCCAGGGCGAGCTCGCGATCGCCGAGGAGACCGGGCGCAAGGTCCGCGAGGTCACCGCGGGGCTGAAGGACGTCGCCGCGAACATCGAGATGCTCGCGTCGTCCGCTGAGGAGTCGTCGTCCTCGATCCTCGAGCTCACCGCCACGAACGACGAGGTCGCCGAGAACGTCGGCGAGCTCGCATCGTCGGTCCGCGAGACGGTCTCCTCCATCGAGGAGATGACCTACTCGATCAAGGAAGTCGCGAAGAACGTCGACGCGCTCTCGCTCACCGCCGAAGAGACGTCTTCGAGCATGAACGAGATGGACGTCTCG